>DASXTY010000232.1:0-4693 GCA_036505155.1 Polyangiaceae bacterium
CCGCCCCCCGGCTAGGGGGAGTTTACTGCTAATTTCGCCTGCTGAAGGACAAAGCTTGCACCCGGGGTGGTCTTTGGCTAGCTTTCCGCGCCCTGAAAAAAGCCCTTGGCCGCCCGAGGGGCGCCGGGAGACCTCACCAAGGGCGAAGGATGCCCCGATGGCTCGAGTGACCGTTGAAGATTGCTTGGAACAGGAAGAAAACCGTTTTGCGCTGGTGGTTCTGGCCGCAAATCGCACGCGCCAAATCATGAAGGGCGCCCCCACGTTGGTGAATGCGAAGAACAAGGCGGCAGTAATCAGCCTGCGCGAGATCGCAGCCGGCAAGGTCCGCTTTCACCGGGACAGCGCCGAGGTCGTGAGCGAGTATATCGGCGAGCTGCACACCGCTCAGGGTTACTGAGCTGCGGGGCGTGCAGACCGAAGGCGCGCTGGCGCATTACGCCGATCCTTCCTACTACTCGAAAACGTACGCGCGTCGGAAAAGCGACGTTGCGTATTACGTGAAGCTCGCGCGCGAGCACGGCGGGCCGGTGCTCGAGTATGGCGTGGGGAACGGCAGGGTAGCCCTCGAAATCGCTCGAAAAGGAGTCGAGGTGACCGGGATCGATTGGTCGCGTCCAATGCTCGAGGACTTGCGCACGCGCCTGCGCCGTGAGCCGGGGGAAGTCCGCACTCGAGTGCGGAGCCGCTTCGGCGACATGCGCTCGGTTCGTCTGGGAAGCCGGTTTCCGCTGGTGATTGCGCCCTTCAACGTGGTCCTGCACCTCTATTCGCGGCGCGATGTGGAGCGCTTTTTGGCGCGGGTGCGCGAGCACCTCCGGCCTTCCGGGCGCCTGATATTCGACTATTCGATGCCGCAACCGGCCGACCTGTGCCGGGATCCGCTGCAGAGCTTCGGTGCCCCGCCCATTCGCTATCCTCGCACGAACCAGCTGGTCGGTTATCGCGAGCGCTTCGAGTACGACCCCCTGCGACAGACACTGCTGGTGCGGATGGAATTTCAGCCGAAAGACGGCGCACCCGGCTGGAGTGTACCGCTCAGCCACCGGCAGTTCTTTCCTCAGGAAATGCTGGCGCTGCTTCATTACAACGGATTCGAAGACATCGTGTGCACGGCGGACTTCACCGGTCGAGCTCCGGGGCCGTACACGGACTCGATGGTGGTGAGCGCCACCACGCGCAGGCGTCGATGAGCTCGCGCTGTGCGTCCGGGCGCTGCAAGCAGCTGGCGACAGCGCTATCGTAGCCGGCCATGGCCGACGATTTCTACTCGGAGCTCGGCGTTTCGCGTAGCGCGACCGCGGACGAGATCCGAAAAGCGTACCGGAAGCTCGCCGCCAAGTTTCATCCCGACAAGAACGCGGGTGATAAGAAAGCGGAAGCGCGATTCAAAGCCATCAACCGCGCGCATCAAGCGCTGAGCGATCCGCAAAAGCGGCAGCTCTACGACGAGTTCGGAGAGGACGGGTTGCGGGAAGGATTCGACGCGGACGCAGCGCGCGCCTTCCGTCGCGGCGGTGGGGGCCGGGTGCGCTTTGGGGGAGTGGAAGACCTCTTTGGAGGTCAGAGTGGCTTTGGCGACTTGTTTTCCGACTTTTTTGCCGGTGGAGGGCGACAGCGCCGGGGTCCCATGAAGGGACCGGATCTGGCGAGCGAGGTAACGGTGGACTTTCCTTCTGCAATTCGTGGGGCGGAGCTCAAGCTGAGACTTCAGGACGGCGGTGCGGAAGTCACGGTGCGCGTGCCACCGGGCGCGGTCGATGGCGATAAGATCCGGTTGGCCGGACACGGTGCCCCCGGCCCGGGTGGAGGTCCCCCGGGCGACTTGGTTCTGCTCATCCGGGTGCAGCCGCACCGGTTTTTCGAACGAGCCGGCCTCGATTTGCATTTGGATCTACCCATCACGATTGCGGAGGCATACCGAGGCGCAAAAGTGCGCATTCCGACCCCGGACGGTCAGGTGACGCTGACCATTCCGAAACGCGCGCAGAGCGGTCATGTCGTGCGCCTGAAGGGCCGCGGGGTGAAGCGCAAGGGCCAGCAGGGAGATCTGTACGTGCGTTTCCTGGTAAAGCTCCCGGATTCCGATTCGGCCGCAGTGGAAAAAGCGGTGGACGCGCTGGAAGCGGCATCCACCGGCGACGTGCGGAGCGAAATCCAATTTTGACGATTGTTGGCCACGCTGACCGTCGGAAAATACAGTCTGGACGTGGTGCGTTCAGCCATTCCCCTGCGACCGGAGGTCGACGAGCGACGGCGCGCGCGTTTGAAGCTGGTTTTCGGAGCCGCGCACTATAGCGAGCTGCTCTGCGAGCTACCCAAGGCAAAGGTTGCAGTCTGGATTGCCACCGCCAATTTGAAAGACGTTCGCCTCGAGGCGCCGATCGGGTCCCGCGCACGGGCGAGAGGGCGCTATTGGTCAGCGCTCGAATTGTTCGGCGACTTGATTCAGCGCGGAGTCGATGTGCGGGTGCTGCATGGCCGGCCACCGTCGGCGCCGTTTCAGCAGGAGCTTCGCGGTCGCGCCGGCTTGAAGAAGAAGCTCGAGCTCCGTCACTGTCCGCGGGTGCACATGAAGGTGGTGTGCGTCGACGGCAGGTTGCTCTACCTCGGGAGCGCGAACTTCACCGGTGCAGGAATGGGCGCGCGCGACGCGGCTCGACGGAATTTCGAGCTCGGAGTGGTGACTGACGACGAATATCTTCTCGACCAAGCTCAGGCGGAGTTCGCGGCGATCTGGTCGGGACGACACTGCGCGCGCTGTAAGCTCCGACGACTGTGCCCAAAGCCCATCGATACGTTGTGAGAAAAGCACGTCTCGATCCCCGTCTCCTGATCCCTCATCCCTGACGTGCTACACTGACGCATGTCATCGCGGTCCAATTCGAAGCCAGCCGTAGCCAGCCGTAACCAGCCGCCCGACAAACCGCCGCTGGTCCCGTTCGAGGTATTTCAAGCCCTGCCGAAGACCGACTTGCACGTGCATTTGGACGGATCGCTGCGACTGGAGACCATCTTAGAGCTTGCCGGGGAGCAGGGGATCGAGCTGCCTTCGAACCAGGTCGAGGGGCTGCGTGAGGCCATCGGCTGTGGAAAGGTTTTTGGCTCGCTGGTCGATTATCTGCGCGGGTTCGAAGTCACTCTCAAAGTGATGCAGACGGAGGCAGCGCTCGAGCGAGTGGCTTTCGAGCTGGCGGAAGACGCCCATCGAGAAAATGTCCGCTACATGGAGGTGCGTTACTCACCCATGTTGCACACGCGCGGAGGGCTCAAGCTCACCAAAGTGGTGGAAGCAGTGCTCGACGGCTTGCGTCGAGCGCGAGAGACGTTTGGCATCAAAGCCAACGTCATCTTGTGCGGAATCCGAAACATCTCGCCCGAGTCCTCCTACGCAATGGCTGAGCTGGCGGTGGCCTATAAAGGTCGCGGCGTGGTCGGTTTCGATCTGGCGGGGGCAGAAGCCGATAACCCTGCGAAGCACCATCGGCGCGCTTTTCAGCTGGTACGCGACAATAACATCAACTGCACCATTCACGCAGGAGAGGAGTACGGGCCCGAGTCGATTGCGCAGGCCATCCACGTATGCGGTGCGCATCGCGTTGGCCACGCTTGCCGGCTGCGTGAAAACGGGGATTTATTGCACTACTTGAATGACCACCGGATCCCCCTGGAGTGCTGCCTTTCCAGCAACGTACAGACCGGCGCCGTCCAGGGGCTCGCCAACCACCCGATCCAGCTCTATTTCGACCTGGGTCTGCGGGTTACCATCAACACCGACAATCGACTGATCACCGACACCAGTGTTTCGCAGGAATTGTGGCTGGCGCACGCGGAGGTGGGCATTCCTTTCTGCGACATCAAGAGCATCGTGATCGCCGGCTTCAAATCGAGCTTCCAGCCTTTCCACGAAAAGCAGGCGGATTTGCGACGGGTTACCGCGGAGCTCGGGCGCTACGACGACGCGGGCAATTTACGCGAGCTGCCTTCGAGCCCAGCGGCGCGGTCCGCCTCGACTCCTGCGCTGAAGGCGGACACCGCGGAAGATGCAGGACGGGGCATTAATGCCGCGGAGTGAGCAAAAAGTCTAAACGGACTCCGCGCGCCGTCGCTCTCGACCCACCGCCACCACCATAGTCGCAGCGAGCGCGATCACCGTCCAGTACACGGTGCCGGGGACACGGGGCGGAGTTTTGCCCCGCGCCGCCTCTTCAAAGGCGTCGCGGAAAATCTCGGGTGGCTGGGCACCCACAAAACGTTGAGCGCCGACATATGTGGTGGGAAGGCCCAAAAATTCGCTGTCGTAGAGAATTTTCGCTTCGAGAACGATGCGCGCGTCGGTCTTCGGATCCCGGAGGCAAGCATCGAAGAGCTTCACATCCAGCCCGAGCTCCTTGGCCTTTTCCATATTTGCTTTCGGGGTCAACGCCTCGGCTTGGAACAGATGGTCCGCCATGACCTGCCCCTGACCCTGCGCTTCCGCGCAAATCGCGGCGCGCGCCGCGTCGCGCGCGTGCGGATGCACATCCATCGGCGCATTGAGCCGAACGAAATGCACCCGCGCACCGTAGTCGCGAATGATGTCGCCGAGATAACTGTGGAGCCTGCGGCAGTGGGGGCACTCGAAATCGGCAAATTCCACCACATTGATTTTGCCCGGCTCGTAATAACGACGCACCGAAGTGGGGAGCGGAGC
>DASXTY010000233.1:0-2582 GCA_036505155.1 Polyangiaceae bacterium
GCTGCGGAGAGCCCGGGATCGATCGGAGCGAGGGCGATGGTAGCCGCTCCGCTGGTGGCGCGCCGGGTAAAGACGCCGATTTGCTCGGTGGTGAGCGCATTCGCGTTGGGCAAGAAAACCACATGGTATTTTGCCAACAGCGACTCGTCGATGGGCGCGGCCCAGAACCGATCGTCGCCGCCATAAAGGACATCGTATTGCACGTGCAGGCGGTCGAGCGCTTGAGCCAGGCCGACGTAAGACTCGTTGCGATCGGGGTCGGCGAGCACGCCCTGATTGGTGTAAACGATCGCGACCGGGTTTCTGTCCCTTGGGCCGGTGTAAAACCCGCGGTTTTCCGCTACGAACCGGGTGTATTGCGCCAGCCCGGCGGGAGCGAGAAAATCGGTGGGCCAACCCTTTTCTTCATTCCAGTAGCTGATGGACCAGTTGCCTTCGGCAGCAAACGCTTCTGAAAACATCAGCTCGATCAGGGTTTGGGTTCGCGGAAGCGACTGCCAGTACTCAGCCAGGGCGCCCCCGGGGAACGCCGACACGAACCCCGGCACCAGCGCGCGCCCGAGCTTATACAGCGGAGCGAAAGAGCCCGCAGGCGGAAGAAGGAAGGTATCCCAGCCGTCCGGAAAAGCGTTCACACCGTGCTCGCACACCAGAAAGTCGAGGTCTTTGGTCCAGAATGGTGCTGCCATGGGCGACCAGCCGGTTTGCGCACCCAGGCCCACCAGATTCGCGCCAATGGCGACGGCCTTTCCAGAGTCGCGAATCATGGCGCGCATCTGCGCGACCAGGTCGGTCATGATGGCAAATCCGCTGTCCTCCTGAAACGCCTTGTAAGCCTTGAACACCTGCTTCCTCAGCGAATAGAAGGCGGGAGTACAAGCGCTCGCCTGCGAAACCGATTTGCCGCACGTGTTGCTGCAGGCCTTGAAAAATACGGTTGGGGTCACGCCGGCCGGATCGGCCAAGGCGAACAGGTCCTGAAGCTCGGTGCTGGTGAATGTCGAGCCTCGTATTTGCGCCACATAGTCGGCAAAAGACGGGTAACCTAAGGTCGTCAGGTTTTGATTGAAGGCGTTGAGCTCATCGGGCCCAAAACCGGCGCCGAATCGGTCGAGCGAAATCTCCACGGCGGAGGTCTGGATCTCGTCGATGAAGATGGCGTCGACCCCAACCCGAATGGCTCGAGCGGTGCTATCCAAAAGGAATTTTTGGATCAGCGGGCTCTGGATCGACATGGTGACCTTGTCCTGAAGCCAAGACACCTCCGACTCGCTTCCGCAGATGTCTTTGCTCAGCCCAGGAATCAGCTTTGGGTATTCGGCGCGGTCCATATTGATGACCTCCATCGAGATCATCGCCCGATGCCCCTGCTCGTGGAGACTCGTCAAATCGGACCCGCTCCACCAAGTCCACACGCCGTTCACGTCCAGGCCGAATCGGTTCATGTCCTCTTCGGGAAGGGTCCACACGCTGACCAGGGGCGCGCTCTCGTACCAGGGGTCGCCCAACGGAACGGGATGGAACGGCGGCGCGGGGGCGCGCTCCTGGCCGCAAGCTCCAAGAACGAGTCCCACCAGTGCGTAGGTCAGCGCCGTGCGAATCCGCGGAATGATTGGGATAAGTGGGTCCCCTGACCAAAACCGGCTCACAAATGCGCATCCGACCGAACCTTTCGCCAATGCCTGCGCCGCGCGCTCCCTGGCCGGGGGCTCCGAGCCGCGCTAAAGGTGTCCATCGCTTCGGTACCCCATGAAAGTGATCCTGCTCGGATGGTGTAGGGCGGCTAGCTTTTACGTAAGGGCACTGCTCAAGTCGGACGCCCGGGTAGTCTTGGTGGTCACCGGGGACAGCGCTCCGGCCGGCGGGTCGCTCATCTCGATGTGTCAGCGAGCTGGCGTTCCGGTGGAATTTTGTAGCAGCGCCAATCGGCCCGAATTCGTGCTCCGCCTGAGAGAGCTCGCGCCGGATTTGATCTTGGTCGCTGGGTGGCCGGAATTGCTGCGCCCGCCGGTGCGCAGTGTTGCGCGCATTGGAACAGTGAATTTCCACCCTTCACTCCTGCCCGATTACCGCGGAAAGCACCCGTTGTTTTGGGCCATCCTCAGGATGGAAGAAGAGGTCGGGATCACCGTGCATCATGTGACGTCGGCAGTGGATGCAGGGCCAATCTTGTTGCAGCGTCCTTTGCGCGTTTCGCCCGGGTCGACCAGCGAATCCCTTGCCGAAGATGCGGACAAGCTAGGTGCGTCTTTGATCCCGGAGCTACTGAGGATGGCTGAGGCCGGGGCGCTGCCTCACGGTTCGATTCCGGAGCAATCAGGCAGCTACTTTCCTCCGGCTCGCCCCGAAGATGGACTCTTGGACTGGCCCCGTCCTGCTTCGGAGCTCGAGCGGCTGGTGCGCGCGTGCCGTGGCGTGATTGACGCGCACACGTTTTTTGGAGGCATCAAGCTGGTGGTGCACGCAGCCACGGTTTCTCCAGAGGTGAGTCAAGCGGCGCCCGGAACGGTGGTCGACATCACTGACGAGGGCGTGCGGGTTGCTTGTGGCCAAAACCTGCTGTTCATTCGACGCTGGCTGTT
>DASXTY010000234.1:0-1589 GCA_036505155.1 Polyangiaceae bacterium
CAGTCGTTAGCCGCTGTCGGCGTCGAACCGGGTGTGCGCGATGTCTCACAACCCGATTTGCTGGTCCACGCGTATTATCGGAACAGCCCGCCCGCTTATGTGATCCACGTGGTCAATGAAGCCTATAACTCCGACGACGACACGCTTCAGGACCGCGCCAATGCGGAGGTTACCGTACGCCGGCCTCCGGAAGTGGATGCATCGTGGACGCTCAGGATCTTGTGTCCCGGCCGTTCGCCCATGCCGGCCACGTTCGAAGCGGCTGCCGACACCCTGCGCTTCCATTGCCCTTCGTTGAATGTGTACGCGGTGGCGGTGTTCACGCCCCCGGTTTAGGGTGTGTCTTGAATGACCGCTTGCGCTACGGCGACAAGCGGCGGACCGAACGCCGGGCCGTCCGACATCCCCTTGACACGCCATTCTAAAGCGAGTAAAAGACCGGCTTCCTTGTTTATCAGAGGTCCCGTGCGAAAGGTCCCCGTCCAGCATGAGTCGAATGAACCGCGATAGCGCTTACCGGCGCCGCCCGGACATCGCCATGTGCGGAACTTTCGCGCAGCGCGAACCGTCGTGGGGCATGCCGCCCAGTAGGCGAGTCGAACCGTAGAGGCTGGAAATCCCGCCGCCAGCCTCCGGTCCTTGGGACCAGGTGGGCTGACGAAGAAAACGGGTTTCCAGTCATGTCAACTCACAAACAGCTTTCCGACGCCGAGCTCTTCGAGCGTTATCTGGGCCAGCCGGCGAGGTTGCCGGAGGAACTACGCCGCGCGGTAGAGGCCGCGTGGGGTGGCGAAGCTGTCCTCGCTTATGCGTTTTCCGACCTGGACTCGGAGCTTCGCTTTCAAGCAAGCTGGCTGGTTCTCGGCGAGCGCCACGCGGCGGTGATTACGCAATCGAAGGGGCAGCCGAAAATTGCCGGTTTTTCGCGCGCGCAGATCCGATCGGTGAGCAATCAGCCAGGATTATCCTGCCGCGTGCTTCGGCTGCACGGGGAAGGGATGGAACCGCCGCTGGCCGAGCTCTACTTCACGCACCGGCAAAAGCGGGGCATGGAGAGCGTCGCATTCGTGATTGAGCAGGCGCTCGAAGGGCGATCGGTGCCGGTGCCCGACGCCGACGCCCTGTACGCTCGGAGTTTGCTCGACCCGGTTCGCGCTGCTCAAGCCTTGGTGACTCCCCACAAGCTCGCCGTAGTGTGGCGCTTGCTCGGTTACCTCAGGCCGTATCGCAAAAGCGTGGCGCTGGGCACCGGCGCCGCTTTTGGCATCACGGCTCTTTCGATGGCGCCGCCTTTCATCATCGGGAAGCTCGTGGATCGCGTTATTGGTCCGGTGCAGGCGGGCAAAGTGCCGCCAGCCGCGATGTCCACCATCGCCTGGCTTGCAGTCGGGGGTATCGCTCTGGTGTATTTGCTGCGCCAAGTGTGCGTCTCGCTTCGGCTTCGGCTCATGGCGGAGCTCGGCGAGCTCGTGGCGGGAGACCTGCGCGACGAGCTGTATGACCACTTGCATACACTCAGCATGAGCTTTTTCTCCCGAAAGAAGACCGGGAGCCTCATCACGCGCGTGAGCTCGGACACCGATCGTTTG
>DASXTY010000235.1:0-4171 GCA_036505155.1 Polyangiaceae bacterium
TTTCCGACCGGCTCGTCGTGGAACAGGTCGTCGAACGCCGCGTCGAAATCCTCTTCATCATTGACGGCCCGCGAAGCGATCGGCGGCGCGCCCCGGGAGGGCTCCAGGGCTTCGATGCGCTCTTTCACGCCGCGGTACGACGGGTCGCGACGAGCGATCTTCTTGAAGTAGTAGAGCGCGTCCCGATTCTGGCGCTTCATCTCGTAAACCACGCCCAGATCCCAATACACGCTCATTTCCTGATCGACCGTTCTTTGAGCGGCGTTTAGGGCGTTCATGTAGGCTTCAATAGCCTGGTCGAGCTCATCTCGCTCGAGATGGATCATCCCAATCATCGCGTGACACATGCATTCGTTTCGCGGATCGCGCGCCGCAATGCCGAATGCGTCCACTGCCATCTGGAGCAGTCCCATTTCCTTGTACGCGACCCCGAGATCATAGTGGGTGGAGCTGTCGTTTTCGGCCACTTGAGCCCGAACGCCGGCCCTGAACTTTTCCACCGCTCCAACTTCCTGAGGCTCGAGCTCATCCAGCCCGTCATCGGAGGAGGCTCCGTCGCCCCGACCCAGTGCGGACCGGTCTATGGTCTGGCTGGCTCCGGTGGCGGCTGCCGCCTGCTCGAGCTCCCGCAGGCGCTCGAGCAAGAGTGGGTGATTGGGAGTTCTCGCCAACTGGTCGACCACCACCGCACGCGCGTCATCGTGAAGCCCTCGCTTTGCGAAAAACTCCGACTCCTCCAGGGCTTCTTCCACCGCTACCGACGGCTGCTCCTCGGCGAACTCGCTGATATCGTCGACTTGTTCGAGCCCTTGAGTTTCCGAGCCGAGGTCGAGCCCCGCCATCAAATCGTCGGCCTCGGGCCGCAACGGAAAGCTCGGAAGCGGGGCGGCGGCGAACGGGTCGTCGCCCCCAAATGGCGCATCCACCGTGTCGATGCCCACTCTTCGCTTCGCCGGAGCCTCGCTCGGCAACGCGTCGGCCGCGCTGATCTCCTCCATGTCATACGACGGGAGCGAATCTTGCGCCGGCCTCGTGTAACCCGATTCGGGCTCGAACCGACGGAGCAGGGCGAGCACCCGCTGGTCATTCGGCCGGACCTCGAGCGCCTTATACAGCAGTGATTCGGCTTGGTCGGACTGGCTCAGGTCCAAGTACATGGTGGCCAGCCGGACGCTTTCGGTGACGGCGCCATCTTGGTCGCCGCTCTCCATCAAGATTTCGCATAACCGCTGCCGCACATCCAACGCTCCCGGGTCGATCTCGAGAGCGATGTTCAAGGCCTCTGCAGACTTTGAATACAGGCGCAGCCTGCGAAACGATTCCGCGTCCGCCAGCGCCTTTCGAGTGATCTCCTGCACCTCCACGCTGGCTTGCGCGTGCTGGGTGGTTTCATCATCGACCGCGATATCCGGAGCGCTCTGCCCGGCGGGTCGCCGTGAGGCGATGGGCTCGATGAGCTCATCCAAAAACTCCACATCGGAGGCGGACACCGACTCCGGCGGCATGGATTCCACGAGCTCCGCGTCATTGATGGACAACATGCTGCCGGGCGCCGAAGCCGACTTGGGCGCCGGGGGCATCATGGTTTCCAGGCCCCTGACGTGTTCGTCGTTCGGAGCCGTCTCGCGCATGCGACCGAGCAGCTGGTTATAGAGATCGAGCTGGTTGGTGTCGCGCGCCAACCGCGCCATTTCCTTGTAAACTTCGAGCGCTTTGTATTCCTGGCCTATCGCGACAAATGCGCGCGCTAAGAGTCCCAAGGTATCCAGGTTTTTCGGGTCCGCCTGAAAGCAGATCTGGAGCTTGGCGAGCGCCTTGCCTCCTGAATCCTTGTCCTTGTTTTGGAGGTAAAGCTCAGCGGCCACTCGAGCGAAGCTGGGGTCGGGTCGAAAGTGCAGAATGCGCTCCAACACCTTGAGCGCGTCCTCGCGCCGTTTCAGGTCCAAGAGCAGCTGAGCCGCCGACCAAAACGAATTGATCGCATCGTCCAGCGCCTGAACCCGACAACACGCTTCCGCCAGGCGCAAGTGAGGTAGCGGGTTAGATTCGTCGAGCTCCACCATCTTGCCGAAGATGCGAATCGCCTCTCGGTCGCGGCCCGCTTTCTGAAGCCGGGTGGCCACTTCATCCCAGGTGGCCAGCGCGTCGCTGGTGAGGCCGAGCTGGGTGTAAATCTCGGCAAGCTTCGGGACGATATGAGCGTAGCGCTCGTTCAGCGCCGGAGCGTGTTTGCCAATGAGCTCCCGGATCTGCTTGAAAACCGCAATCGCTTTGAGCGCAAAGCCCTGGGAAGCATAGTAGAGGCCTACCCGATCGTAGGTGGCGATCGCCTCGGGATAGGCTTGTAGACGCACCTGCAAGTCGCCGATCTTGAGCAGCGTTCTGGCGTCATTCGGGTCCTCCTCTATGATCCGCTGGTATTCGGCAATCGCTCGGTCGTACTTTTTTCTTTCGACGTACCGTTGAGCGGCCTGCAGTACTTTCTCGCGATCAATAGGCACGTTTGCTTCCGGATGGCGCGCTAGGGCTAGAGAGCACTCAAGCCAACCAGAAGTATAGAAGCATAGGCGATATTTGGGTTTTGTCCAAACCACCCGGCCCTTTTCCCAATGCCAAGTGCGCGCTCGCATTGGCTTGGTAGCCAGATGTGGGATGACACCGCATTCCCCTCGTCTAGAAAGGCTTTGCGAGAGCGAAAAAGGCCGCGATCGACGCCAAAACAAGCACTCCGGCGGCAGCTTTTGGCGCATGCCCGGCGTTTTCGGCGGCGCCGGTCGCCATCCGCCGGACCCGAGCTCCGAGCGCGTGATGCAGCGCGATCAGTGCGAAAACCGCCCCCAGCTTGGCCTGCAGGTAGTGGGTGTCCCACAGGTAAAAGCGGGCATTCATGCTAAGCCTCCCGAGCCCGCTCAAAAAGGAGATACCGAAGCTCGGAGCAGCCAGCCGCCGATAGAGCGCTAGAGCGATTTGTCCACGCAGCGAGGGGGTGGACAGCGGCAATCCGGCCACCACGCCCACGCTGACGATCGATCCGACCCAGAGCAGGTTCGCCGCAACGTGCACGACGATGAGCAATGTGGAAAGCATGCGGTTGACCGACGAATTATCACAATCCAGAGCGAGCTGGAGACGAGGAACCCGGCCCACGGCCCCAAAATGGGACTGCCGCCTCGCCGCATCGCGGCGCCCTCGATGAGGGGCTGGAACCCCAGTCTGGAGCCTTCCCGTTGAGGAGACGGTGGCTCCGCGGGTACCGTAGATGGGCACCGCAAAAAAATCCGCCGGATCGCCCAAAAAGGCTCTCGTGAGGCCGTTCGCGGGCAGCCGGCTCGAAAACGGTAGGTGTTCCGCGATGCTCCATCAGAAGAGCGGATCGGCAACGGTCCGGAAACACTGTGTGGGTAACCATGACGGGTAGCGACGTGGCCACCTCCGACGGACTCCATGCTCGGGCCAAAAGCTTTGTAGCCGTGATTGGCGACGGCCGCTTGCTGGAACGCGAAGAGGGAGCTGCGGCGACACTTCGGCAGCTCGGCGCGTTGGTGAGGACGCTCGACATGTGGGAGAACCCGGAAGATCTCATCCATGACGAAGACGAGAAGCTCGACATCCGCCCGCGGGCGCTGGTGTTCGAAGCGCTGGACCGACCCGACCTGGGCGCTGCTGCCCTGCGCGCGGTCCGCAAACAGTCCTACTTTGACACGGTTGGCGCTCTCATCGCCGTCACGGTTGGACAAATCGCGCGCATCGATCCGTCCAGCGGATTCGACGACTTCGTCCTCTTTCCCTTCGTGCCGGAGGAGCTTTACGGCAGAATCCGCTCGCTCGAGTGGCGCCGCAGTGAGTTTGCCACCGAAGAGCGCCATAAGGTGGGCATGATCGTGATCGACAAGGCCGCGCATGAGGTGACGCTCAGCGGTCGACCAGTCGGCTTGACCGCCAAGGAATTTTCGCTGCTCGCCTATCTGTGCGACCGGCGCGGCAAAGTGCTTTCTCGAGACCACCTTTTGTCGCGGGTATGGGGCAATCGCTACGAAGGCGGGCCTCGGACCGTAGATATCCACGTTCGAAGACTCCGAGCGAAGCTCGGCGATTCACTTCCGCTAGTGACTCTTCGGGGTTCGGGTTACAAGTTGCGAGCCCCTGAGAGCGATGAAAGATCCCCACAAAA
>DASXTY010000236.1:0-4554 GCA_036505155.1 Polyangiaceae bacterium
TGCCTGTTCGGGCGGTAAAGCTTGCTGTCCAGAGCCGGGCTGCCCTTCATCTTGCTTTTGACCTGCGCCGGGCGACGCGTTCGCCGATTGGTCGCCGGTCGGTACCGGTTTGCTCTTGTTGCAGCCGAGCGACAGCCAAAAGATGAAGGGAACCAGCAATCTGAAACGACTATGAGGAGCCATCGATCATGCTCCCATACCACACGAAAGGGGCGGTCGGGCACCGCCTTGCACTGTGCCTATTTCGGATCACACGTTGTAACGAATGGTCAAGATATCCCCGTCTTTGACCGGGTAATCCCGGCCCTCCAGGCGCAGGCGCCCCTTTTCCTTGACTGCCTTTTCGGATCCGAGCGCGACCAAGTCCTCGTAGGCCATGCATTCGGCGCGGATGAAGCCCCGGGCCAGGTCGGAGTGCACCGCGGCCGCGGCGCTGAGGGCGGTTTCGCCGGCGCGCAAGTTCCAGGCTCGCACCTCGTCATCGCCCACCGTGAAGAAACTGATGTAGCCGAGCGCTTGGTAAGCGACCCGGGTCAACCGTTCGCGGGCTGAGTGCGTAATGTTCATGTCCTGCATGAAGACTTGTGCTTCTTCGGGGTCGAGCTGGCATAGCTCCATTTCGAAGTTCCCCGCAAACTCCACCAACGGATAGCCCGCGGAGAGCTCCCGGTTGAGCTCCGGATTTTTCTCGAAGTTTGCCTCGTGCGAGTTCAGGACGACGATAGCCGGCTTTCGAGTCAAAAACCCGAAACCGCGAATCGCGCGTTCTTCGTCGGCGGTCAACTGAAGCGCGCTTGCGGGCTGGTTTTGATTGAGCTCTTCGCGCAGGCGCTCCAATGTCTTGGCTTCGAGCTGCTGAGCGGCAGTTCCGGCTCCCTGGGTTCTTCTCGCGGCCAGGATCCGTTCGATCCGCTTTTCCAACACCATCAGATCGGAAAGCACGAGCTCCTCCAGCACCATGGTCAGATCGCGCGCCGGACGCGGCGCTTCCGCCGACTGGGACTCGAAGTTTCTGACCACGATGGCCAAGGCGTCCAGGTTGCGCATGAGCTGCACGACTTCGCTCGACAGCGTTTCCTTGGAGCGAGCTTCCTCGAGCCCGACGAAGTCGACCACCTCGATGGTCGCATGGATGGTTTTCTTGGGGCGGTACAGCTCGGCCAACCGTCCAACCCGCGGGTCGCTCACATTGACCACGGCGATGTTGGGCTCAGCCTTTGCTGTCGTGTAAGCGGCGACCGGAGCCTTCGACCCAGTCAAGGCGTTGAAGATGGTGGTCTTGCCTGACTTCGGCAAACCAATGAGCCCGATTTTCATGAACGATTCCGAAGCGCCGCCGTCAGCTCACCCGCCGAACTGCACCGAACGCTTGGTGAAGGAGCCGTAGGTGAATCCGGTGATGGGGAAGGTAACCGGCTCTTCTTGGTCCACGGACGCCCCGAGGGCGATCAAGACGGGCACGAAATGCTCATGGGTGGGAAGCGCCGTTTTGACGCCCGGCGCCCTGTCTCGGTAGCTCAAAAGCGCATCCACGTCTCTGCGAGCGAGCGCATCCTGCACCCAGTCATCGAATTCCAAGGCCCAGTCCGGAGTCGGCGCGCTTGCGTGCCAGTCGATCGTGCTCATGTTATGCGTCAAAAAGCCGCTCCCAATGAGCAGCGTTCCCTCTTGGCGGAGCGGCGCGAGCTTGCGCCCCAAGGCCAGAAGCAATGCTGGATCCATAGTGGGAATTGAAATTTGCAGCACCGGTACGACGGCGTCCGGATACATGGCGACCAGCGGCACGTACGCGCCGTGGTCCAGTCCGCGAGCCGGGTTTTGTGCGACGCCGCCATTGGTCGAGCAAAGCTCGCGCACCCGATGCGCCAGCTTCGGAGCACCGGGAGCCGGATACTCCAGGTCGTAATACCTTTTTGGGAAGCCGTAAAAGTCGTACACCAGCGGCACGGTTTTGGTGGCACCCAGCGTGACGGGTTGCTCCAGCCAATGCGCCGAGATCATCAACACCGATTCCGGGCGCGGCAACGCCACCGCCCACTGTCGAAGCTCCGAAACCCAAACCGCGTCGTCGAGCAGAAACGGAGAGCCATGCGCCAAGAATACGGTTGGCATCAGAGTGGGTTGCATCCAATACTTTCCTTCTCGGATAGGCTACGTCCGCCGGTTGGTGGGCCCGGCCGCTTCTGCTAAATACTCGATTATCCGCTGCATAGAAATCGGCACTCAAATGGTTCATCAAATTCGAAAGGCAGGGGTCGTCGGCTCCGGCGTCATGGGAAGCGCAATCGCGGCACACCTCGCGGGAGCGGGCATCTTTGTCCACTTGCTGGACATTGTTCCGCCCGACCTTGGGGACCGAGAACGGAGCGACCCACGGGCCCGAAACCGGCTTGCGGACGGCGGGCTCGAGCGCGCGCTCGCCCACCGGCCCGCCCTGTTTTTCGACCCGAGTGCCGCGCGGCTCATCACGACCGGAAACCTGGACGACCACGCCGAGCGGCTCGGGGAGTGTGACCTGGTCATCGAGGCCATCATCGAAAATCTGGACCTTAAGCTAGCGCTGTTTCGGAACATCGCGCCTCTGCTCAAGCCCAGTGCGGTGCTCGCGTCGAATACCAGCGGCCTCAGTATTGCCCGCATGAATGAGGCTCTTTCGGAAGCGGTGCGAGGCCGCTTCTTGGTCATGCATTTCTTCAACCCTGTCCGATACATGCATCTCTTGGAGCTCGCAGCCGGGCCGGACACGAAGCCGGATGTGCTCCAGGCCATGGCCCAATTCGGGGAGTTTCTGGGCAAGGGCATCGTCTACGCGAAAGACACGCCGAACTTCGTGGCGAATCGCATCGGCGCTTACGCTTTGATGTGCACGCTGCATGCGATGCTGGCGGACGGCCTCAGTATCGAATCGGTGGACAAGATCACGGGGCGTCCGATGGGGCGTCCTAAGAGCGCAGCTTTTGGCACGGTGGATTTGGTCGGCATCGACACCTTCGCACATGTCGCAAAAAACTGTTACGAAACGCTCACCAGTGACGAAGAGCGGGACGTGTTTCTGCTGCCCCAGGTGGTGAACGACCTGATTCGACAAGGGCGGTTGGGCAGAAAGTCCGGAGCGGGCTTTTACCAGAAGGTGGGCAACGAAATCTTGGTGTTGGACACTCGCACCGGCGAATATAGGCCACAGGAAAAAGTCCGTTTCGATTCCCTCGGCGCCATCAAAGATGAGTCTGATCTCAAAAAGAGACTAAAAACGCTGGTCGCGGCGGACGACCCCGCGGGACGGTTTGCCTGGAAGGTGTTGTCGCGCACGCTTTGCTACAGCGCCCGCCGCGTAGGCGAAATCGCGGACGATATCGTCAATATCGATCGCGCGATGCGGTGGGGCTATAACTGGGAGCTCGGGCCGTTCGAAGCCTGGGATGCGGTCGGCGTGCCGGATACGGTGGAGCGAATGCGGCGCGACGGGCTCTCGGTTCCGGAGTGGGTCGAGCGTATGCTGGCTGCCGGCCAAAAATCCTTTTACCAGGGCGGCGCGGCGCAACCGAGCTACTTCGATGTCCGGTCTGGTGCGCCCGCTCCGGTACCCATCGACCCGAAGCAGCTTCGCCTGGATGCGCTCAAGGCCACCACCAAGGCAGTAGTGAAAGAAAATTTGGGGGCGTCGCTGGTCGATCTGGGCGACGGCGTGCTCTGCCTTGAGGTGCACACCAAGATGAACACGCTCGACAGCGACGTGATCGCCATGATGAACGCGGCCGTGGATACGGCGGAAGCCGGTTTCGAAGCGCTCGTCCTGGGCAATGACGGTGAGCACTTCGGCGCAGGCGCAAACTTGATGCTCATCGCCATGGGGGCGCAGCAAAAAGAATGGGGTCAGATCGAAGCCATCATCCGGGCCCTTCAGCAGGCGGTTCAGCGCTTGCGCTACGCCCGGGTGCCGGTGGTGGCAGCCCCGTTCCAATACACGTTGGGCGGGGTCGCAGAAGTAGCGATGGCGGCTGACTGTTGTCAGGCGCATGCAGAAACGTACATGGGCTTGGTCGAAGCCGGCGTCGGTCTAATTCCGGCGGGCGGCGGGTGCCTCCGGATGGTGGAGCGCTACTCCACGAATGTAGTGAGCGGTGCCGACCTTTTGCCCTTCATCGGCCAAGCATCCCTCAACATCGCGATGGCCAAGGTTGCGACCAGTGCCCAGGAAGCAAAGCAGCTTCGCTACTTGCGCGCGGACGATGGCATCTCGCTAAACCGCGACCATCTGCTCTTCGAAGCAAAGGCGCGCGCTCTGGGGATGGCGCGCTCAGGCTACCGCCCGCCATTGCCGCTCCGCCTGTTCGCGGCCGGTCAGGACGCGGCCAAGACCATTGGCATGCGCATCTGGAGCATGGTGGAAGCCGGTTGGGCCTCCGAGCACGATGCGCTCATCGCCAAGCACATTGCCGGCGTGCTCTGCGGAGGCGCGGTGGCAGCGGGCACCGAAGTGGGAGAGCAACATTACCTCGACCTCGAGCGGGAGGCGTTTCTGTCGTTGTGCGGCGAAGAGAAAAGCCAAGAGCG
>DASXTY010000237.1:0-5155 GCA_036505155.1 Polyangiaceae bacterium
TTTCAAGTCATTCGCCCGGTAACCCGGCCCCGCGCTGGATTGAGGCACCGGCGAAACTCGAAACGGGGCCCCTACAAACAAAGATAGTGGCCTGCCGCTGCGAAGCAGCGGGCCGCGAAGCGCAGTCCAGCATTTCCCGTAGGAATTGCTGGACTCAGGACACTAGGTCGCTCGCGCTATCAAAAGGTCGAGCTGGCGTACCACCGCTGGGGCGTTCATCTTATGCTTGTAGACGTATAATGCAGAGATTGCGTCGCCGTCCAGTACCTCAGCGCTCACGCGCAAACGGCTATTTACTGCGAACAGCACCCGCTCGGCGAGCCCTGCTCGCACCAGCTCCACGCGCCGCCAGACCGCCTGCCGGCTCCAATATCCCAACACCTCGAAATAGACTCGCGCGCCCAGAGTGCGGTGTTCGAACATCAGGTCCGGCACGCACAACCCTACTCCGGGCAAGTGCAGTAAGGCGGCGGTCGGTGCCGCGTGCCAATGGCTACCCAGCGCCTCGAACGACAGCAGTAGCTCACTGACTTCGAGCGGCAGCGCCCCGAGCTCGGAATCCGCGCCGGCGGAATCCGTCTGGTTCTTGCTGCTGATTCGGAACCGTAATGGCTGGCGCCGCTTGCCCCACAAGAGCTCCGCCACCAGGTCCAACTCGGCGGCAGACTGCAGCGCCGGAAGCGCCAACGCCAGCGCCAGCCCGTATTTGACCACTGATTCGAACAAACTGTAGGGCCCATCAATGTCGATGCGGTAACCGCGCTCGAGAGGCTCGATGCGGTAAAGCAGTCTCAGAAACTTGAGCTGGTTGAACAGCCTGCGATACGCCTGCGAAGAGTCGCAATACAGCGTCGCCGTGAGCTTCGAGGCGCAGAGCAGTACCGACTGAAGCGAGGCTTGCTCGTATTTTCGGATCAATGTCTCAGCACTCATCGGCTCGATCGATTCCAGACGGTGCGACCGGTGCAAATCCGCGTACAGCGCCGACTCCAACTCTTGGGTTGACAGCTGATGACGAGCCGCGACTTCACTCAGTAGGCGTTCCCGGTCGAACGATTCCCCGGCTCCCATCTGGCGCCGGGAAGCGCTGGCCAGCAGAAACAGCTCCTCGCGCAGCTCGGCCGGATTCACCGGCGCCGATTGGGAAAAGCGGCACCCGTCCTCCACTAATTTCATCAGCCCCGCCGCCAACCGCCGCTCGCGTAGGCCGACTTCCAGCTCCGACCAGTCCCGCCACAGCTTGGTTCGAGTAAGTCCCACGCACCCTTCGGCGCGTTTCAGGAGAGTAGCTGCCAATTCGGTCGCGCGGGCGCGCGGTTTGCCCTTGAGCGGCCTGATGAACAGCTCACCGCCGCGCGAATAGGCTCGTACCTGGCCGGGCCGGAGCATTCAACGATACGCCTCGTGCTCACGACGCCGCTCGCTGACCCCGGTTTCGCTGGTGCCGGCCGTGATCAGCTCATACAAAGTGGCTCGTTTTTCACCCTTTCGACGCAAAATGCGGCCCAGTCGCTGCACGTGTTCGCGCACCGAGCCGCTTCCACTGATCACGATGGCTACGTTTGCGTCCGGCACATCCACCCCTTCGTTGAGGACCTTGGAGGTGGCGACCGCGTTGTAGCGGCCATCTGCGAATCGTTCGAGGATTTCACTCCGCTCCTTCAGCTTGGTCTCATGGGTGATGACGGGGATGAGAAAACGCCGGGAGACGGCATGAGCGGTGGCGTTGTCCTGCGTGAAGATGAGAATCCGGTCCAGGCGGTGGGCCGTCAGCAGCAGCCCGACATAGTCCAGCTTGGCCGACGCGGCAAACGCGAGCTCTCGCTGCCGACGGTACCCCTGGAGTGCACGTTGTCCAGCAGCGCTGCCCGCAGCGCGGCGGATAAACTGCTTCCAGCCACCGGGTCCTACAATGCGAATCCCGTGTGCTCGGAGAAACCCGAGGTAGACGGCTCGTTCGCTTTCGTACTCATTGCGTTCTTCGGCGCTAAGCTCAACGCTGACTCGCTGCGTCTGGTAATCGGAAAGATATTGGCCGGAGAGCTCGCCGATACCCTTCGAATATACGACTGGACCGATGAGCTCTTTCAGCTCTGCGTGCAGCCCGTCGGCGCGCTCCGGGGTTGCCGTCAGCCCCAGACGATACGGCGCCAGACAAAACCGCGCCGCAAGCCTGAAGGCTACACCCGGCAGATGGTGACATTCATCAAACACCACCAAGCCGAAGCGAGCGCCCAGCTGATCCATGTGCAGATACGCCGAGTCGTAAGTGGTGACGGTGAACGGATGCACCGAATATTCGCCTCCACCCACGACGCCAATCTCAGTGCCGTAACTGTGTCGCAACAGGTCGTACCATTGGCGCACCAGGTCCAGGGTGGGCGCCACGATCAAAGCGCTTCGGCGCCGGTTCTCGATTGCCATTAGCGCGAGGTGGCTTTTGCCCGATCCGGTGGGCAAGACCACGACACCCCGGCCGCGCGCGCCAATCCACGCCTCTAACGCTTCGTTCTGAAACGGCCGCGGCTCAGGGACGGCGCGTAGCGAAACATCGAGCTTGTGGTAAGCGCGCGCCTGGTCTTCGAAAGCGATTTGGGCGCGCGTAAGTGCCTGCACCAGGTCGGCATACGCTAGCCCCGGCGCCCGAAAGCAACCGATGCGATGATCCCACTGACAAGCCACAGGCAGTCCCTCGAACGCGAGAGGCAAACCTTTTAGAAGGAGCGTGCCGCCTGCGAAGGCCAGGCTCACCATATCCTCGGGCGGATAGCATGTTTACCGGGAGTCAACCAAGCAGCACGCCTGACCCTTCCCACTGGGGAGTGTTTGCTCCTAGTGAGGCGGTGTGTTAGGGATCCGGCGAGTGCGCGCCATTTTTCGCCGGTGCCTGGCCACGAAGTTCGGAGAAATCGTCAGATGAAAGTCAAGCTGGTTTTGGCGGCGTCGGCCGTCACCCTCGGCATAGGATTGCTGGTGGGCTTCGGCTGCAGTGGAGAGCATACGGACGTCCGGAAACGCATGCGCGTGCTCGGCTTCGATATCGAGGAACCTCCGCCCGAGCGAAGGCGCTGCGCCACCACCATCACCGGTAAACATCTGGGACACATCTTAGCCATCACCGACGAAGACGTAAGTCAGGCGAAGCAGGCGCGAACCTTTGATATTCGCGGCGGCGCCAACCATAGCCACACCCTCACGATCACGCTCGAGAACTTTCAGGAACTTCAACAAGGCAAGGTGCTTTCTTTCCGGAGCTCTACGGACAGCCAGCACGACCACGCTATTTCGGTGGATTGCACCGAGATTTTCGGAGGCGGAACGGATCAGTAGCGCCGGCCACTACACGGCGCCGCCATTTTCGCGCTTCACCTTCGCCGCGGATCCCAGTCGGGCGCGGTTTTGTAGGTTGCCGCCGTTCCGGAGCAAACCCATCCACCGAAACGCGACACGCATCGGATGCCGATGACGTCGGTAGCGCCCACGCGTCCGGCTGCAATGCGCACGCCGGCGTGAACGCTTTCAACGGAACATCTGGAGTCGCAGCGCGCGACCACGTCACCCAGCGGAACATGGCTCGGCGGGAAGACAGCGATCTCATGGACCAGGTCGGCGCGCAGCGGCGGCGCACCGGTTGCGCCGGGAGCCGGAGAAAACTCGATGTTGATACGCCAAGCCTGAGACACATCGGGTTCGTCTTGCCAACGGACGGCTTCGGAATCCATGCCCGGCGGGTTGATCCCCTGGGGAGCGCGGAGGTTCGGAACCTTCGAGAGCTGTTCCGGCCGAGCCGTCAACGCGCGGCACGTGACGCGGGTGCGTCTCAAGTTAGCTTTCGTTCCCAAGACCTGAGAGCTGCACCTTTCCTCCGCCAAAAGGGTCGCCCCGGTGTCCGAAGCCCTTTGGCGCAACGCACGTCGTAAGCGGGACTCCGAACAGTCCACATCACTCAGTCGCTCGTCTTCGATTCGTCGCCAACCCTGCGTAAGCGTGCAACGCGCCTCCACTTCACCGAGCTCGGTGTAAGCTCTCGGTAGCTCGCTCTCGGACCCGATCGCTTCCGCGCTCACCACGGACGGCTGCCGCCGGCCCTGGTAGCGGGCACCTTCAGATTCCCAGGTCGCGCACGCCGACACCGCCGCACATAAACTCACGACCGTGCTCGCCTGGGAAAGAGTAAACCCAAAGCGAAGCGCGGTCGCGGACCAAGCCTGCCCCGGCGAATGCCTGTTGGCGATCAACCGGAAGCGCGGCGCGAAACGTCGCGCCGCGCTTTCTGCACTCAGAGTCGTGCGGATTGGCTCAGCAAGGAGCGCCAGCCGCGCCGGCTACGCCACCCATGCAGCCGCCCGCGCCCGCAGCCGGGGTGCCAGCTGAACCGCCAGTGCCGGCAGTGCCGCCGGTCGTGCCGCCGCTGCCGCCTGTCGTGACGCCGCCAGTGCCGCCGCCGGTGCCGCCCTTGGCGCCGCCGGTGCCAGTAGCGCCGCCCGTGGTGCCACCGGTACCGCCCTTGGCGCCGCCGGTGCCAACAACGCCACCGCTGCTTCCACCCTTGCCTCCAGTGCCCGTGCCGCCGCCGCCTGTCGACGGCGTGGTGTTTTCATCCCCGCCACCGCAGCCCACGACGATGGCGCCGCAACCAAGGGTAGTTATTGCAAGTACTGTAATTAGCTTCTTCATCCTTCGGCTCCTCCGAGACGACTCTTTTTTGTGTGTAAGGGCGGGGCCGCACCCGCGCGCCCGATTCGTGCACGCCGCATGCCAGGCGACGAGCCCGGGTATTTGAAGTCCCAAATGTCTAAAAGCGCAAGCATTTTTTGCGACCTGGCGTCTGGCACAGCCAGCGTACCCCCGATCGTCACGTCATAGTGCCGTCGAGAGCTGGTGGCTCATACGACACAAGCGGCCCCGGTTGCAACCGAATTAAGGAAAATTTTTTCATCGGTGCCCCCGCGGGGGGACGGACCCCTTCTGATAAGCCGACCAACAGAGGTTCCAAACCGGTGTCAGGGCTTCCCCGACCTGGTCGAAGAAGGCCCCGGCGCGCCGGTGCGCTCCTCGAAGACTGCTGCACCCGGGATGAACTGTAAGGGTACGATGCCCCTCGGCCCGAGCCGATTCTTCGCGACGACCAAATCCACGGGGTGGGCGCCGAGCG
>DASXTY010000238.1:0-5638 GCA_036505155.1 Polyangiaceae bacterium
CACGTCCCCAAACGGCACGCCGGTTTGGACCATTCCAAAAGGACCCGGATTCATGCCCAGCAATACGACCTGCTTCGGGCCTTCTCCAAATCGCTCCAGGTATTTTTCGTGCGTGACTCGCGCGTAAATGAGCGGGTTATAAACGTAGTGGACCGGAGCTCCGAACTTCAGGCTATCGGCGCGCTCACCCAACCGACGGCTGATGCGCACGAGCTCTCGAACCGATGGTTTTTGAATGGCCCGTGGCAAAGTTTTCGTCGCCCGGTGAATCGCCCGGTGAAGATTGCTACTTGAACCGAGTCGCCTCGAGACGTATAAAGGGACGCGACTAGAGGTTTGATGTCAATCGTATCCCTGCCGCTCCGCGGCGCCCCCAATCCCTCGACTCTGGCTCAGGGAACCAACCCTGGGTCTTTTGCCAATTCTGCCGAAGTGGGCGGTCCCTTGGCGTATTCGTCGCCGGATGCGCCGGGAATGCCCTCGCCGAGCGATCGCACGGCATGGGACTTCATGCCATCGGGATTCCGTCGCACGCCGGACGGTTGGCAGGCCCCGCCAGGACATAACGCGGTGACTCAGCTTGAGTGGGCTCGGCTGGGCGTGGTGACGCCCGAGATGCGCCGCGTTGCGGAGCAAGAGCCGCACCTTGGCCCAGAACAGGTGCGGGATGAAGTTGCAGCCGGCCGCATGATCATTCCGGCAAACAAGGTGCACCTTGCCTACGGCTTGGACCCGATGTGCATCGGTCGCGCCAGTAAGACCAAGGTCAACGCCAACATGGGCGCCTCGCCGGTGTCTTCCGGTACCGACGAAGAAGTGGAAAAGCTCCGTTGGGCGGAGCGCTGGGGCGCGGATACGGTGATGGACCTTTCCACCGGCGGCGATCTGGATGCGTGCCGCGAGGCCATTATCAAAAACGCCACCGTGCCCATCGGCACCGTACCCATCTATTCGATGATCATCGGTCGGAAGATCGAAGAGCTGAGCGAGAAGATCATTCTCGAGACATTGCTGCATCAAGCCCGCCAGGGCGTCGACTACTTCACCATTCACGCGGGAGTTCTGCGCGAGCATTTACCTTTCGTGAAAAATCGACTGATCGGCATCGTGAGCCGGGGCGGCTCGCTGCTTGCCAAGTGGATGCTGGTGCATAACCGGCAAAATCCCATGTACACGCGTTTCGACGAGATCTGTGACATCATGCGCGAATACGATGTGTCGTTCTCGCTGGGCGACGGGTTACGCCCGGGGGGGCTCGGCGACGCGAGCGACCAGGCGCAGCTTCGTGAGCTCGAGACCTTGGGGGAGCTCACCGAACGGGCTTGGAAAAAGGGTTGCCAGGTCATGATTGAAGGGCCGGGACACATCCCGTTCGATCAGATCGAATACAACATGAAGCTGGAGCGCAGCCTGTGCCACGGAGCGCCGTTTTATGTCCTGGGTCCGTTGGTCACCGACGTGTTCCCCGGATACGACCACATCACGAGCTGCATCGGCGCCACCGCCGCCGCCTATCACGGAGCCAGCATGCTCTGTTACGTCACCCCCAAAGAGCACCTTGGCCTGCCCAAAAAAGACGACGTCAAGCAGGGTTGCATCGCGTACAAGATTGCCGCGCACGCGGCGGACGTCGCGCTCGGTATTCCCGGGGCGCGGGATTGGGACGACGAGCTCACTAAAGCGCGCGCCGCGCTCAACTGGGAAAAGCACTTCGAGCTAGCGTTCGACTCGGATACGGCGCGCGCGCTGCACGACGAGGACCTGGACGTCGACACCGATTTTTGCGCCATGTGCGGGCACGATTGGTGCTCGGTCCGGATTTCAAAGGAGATCGTCGAGTTTGCGAGCGGTAAGGACGAAGACTACCAGCGCGGGCAGGCGGTCAAGTCCCCGGCGCTGACCGAGGACCAGCAGCGGATTCTCGAACAACGAGGCGTCCTCTCGCCCGGGCAGATTCACGAGCTCGCCGGCAAAACCCGCCGAATCATGGGCGCGGCGCAGGGCACGAAAGCCGGCTGCCATTCCGATACCGCCGACGCCGGTACCGCTCGGCAAATGCAGTCCGAGCGCCTGGTGCAGCTGGGTTCCAAAGCGCCCGCCGCACCCGCCACCGGCGCAGAGTGATCTAGTCCGCGCAATCGCAGGGTTCACGGGCCGAATCCGTGAAGTGGAGCTTCGTTCGGTGAGCCTGGTCTTTGCGCTTGGGGCGCTCGGGTGCGAGGGTCAATTCGCCCTCCTTGCCTGTGGTCCAGATGTGGCCATCGCGGAGCGGGCCATCGATGGCGACACGATCGTCTTGGACGGGGGCGAGCGCGTTCGCTACCTCCTGATGGACACCCCCGAAACCGGTGAATGTTTCGGTACCGAAGCAGCGCTTTTCAATCGGGACCTGGTGGAAGCTCGGGAGGTTGGGCTCTATTACGACGATCCGTGCCGGGATAGATACGGTAGGCTTCTGGCTTACGTCGAGGTCGAGGGCGTGAACGTCAATCGCTTGCTGGTGGAGCTCGGCTATGCGCGGGTGCTCTACATCCCGCCCGCCGGAAGCGACCGGGTGGACGAGTTTCGCGCGCTCGAGCAACAGGCGAAGCGAGAGCGCCGCGGGATTTGGGCCGCCTGTTCCCTCAGCCGCTGACCGTGGCGCGCGCTCGGAGCCTCGAGAGTGGGCGCAGCGCCCCCAAGATGCACACCGTCACCAGGGGAATGACTCCCGCGAGCATGCCCACGGTATGCGTGCCCAAGATTTGATTCATCTCCTGTCCCAGCAAGCCAACCGCGGGGCCGATGGCAAAGCCAAGACCAATCACGCTCTCGTGCCCAGCTGCGGCATCCACGGACGCGTTCTTGACCACCATTGAGTAATAGAGCGACGCATAATATGCGAGCCCAGCGAATAGACCGAACAGCGCTTCACCTACCAGCACGGTACCGAGGTTCGAGCCGAATAGCACCATGGCAAAGCCGACCGGTAGCACCATAGCCAGCACGGTAAGCGGAGCGGCACGCCCCTGCCAACCCGTAAAATACCCCAGCGCTGCAAAAGATATCGGCCGCGCGACGTCGATCAGCGCTGCGCAAAATGTCGCTTGTCTTACGCTGAGCTCGAACCGATCGAAGACGGTTGGCAAAAGTGGCGCCAGCAAAAACAGCAGTGAGTAGGTGGCGATGAGCGACCACCGGCTGGAGAGCATCAATGACCCGCAACGCGCTAGAGCTTCAGCTGGCGGGCGTTCGGGGTGGTGAAGCTCGATGTGGAGGGGTCGTAGCGGCAAACGCAAAGATAACAACAACCCCACGATGTTGATCGCGGCCGGCAGCGCAAACAACGTCCATGGCCACGGCGACGCGATGAGTGGACCTGAAATGGATACGGCAACCGGCACCGATAGCGACCACACCACGTTGTACCGCGCCAACACCTGGTTCACTTCTGACGGGGTCAAACCCGCGCTCACGAAACTTTCGACGATGGGCCACTTCATTCCCTGGAGGAAGGCTACGACCGGGAACAGCGCCGTCACCACCGCCGGCTTGGGAAAACCGGCAAGCGTTACGTGCGCCACCCATACACAAGCCAGGTTGGCGACGATTGCCCTTCGTTCTCCGGCGCGCAGCGCGATGGCATGGCTCGAAAGTGCTCCTGCCACGTAGCTAACCCCCACCACCAGCGCCAAAAGCAGATTCTGCGCCTCGGTGTACCGGAACAAGCTGTGGGCGTAGAAATAAATGCCGCGCTGCAACAAGATCGCTGCCAGGCTCTCCAGGAAAGCCAGCCAGATCAGTCCGGTACGCCGGGTTTCGCGACTCGCCACAGGCGCTAAGATGCTCGGCGCTTGAAGTATTCGTTAACCCGATCGAACTCTATCAAGGTGCGCTCCGCAAGCTCGGAAAGCGTGATGTTTTGAAATCCGATCATACTGGCCCTGATGGTGTCATTCAGTCGAGGGGCGAGCTCGCCGCCGAAGTCGCGGCGCCCTCGAGCGGCCCCCACAATGGAGCCGACGGTGGCGCCGTTACAATCCGTATCGTGACCGCACATCACGCTGGTGGTAATGGCCAAAGTCGTATCCATCCGGCCGTACAATAGAGACAAGCAACAAATCAGGGCATTGTTGATGGTGTGCACGGGACTCATGCCTCCGAGCACTTCATCCAATCGATCCATGCACCCCTCGAAGCTCGGGCACTCGGCTTGCCAGCGCAGACACTCGCGGACGCGCTGAGCAAGACGTGACTCGGCGGGAATTTCGCTCAAGCCGACTTCGATCAACCGCGCGGGGTCGCGCTCCACGAACGCCGCCGCTTGCAGGGCGGCAAACATCATTTCCCCGTAAATACCGTTTCGCTCGTGGGTCCAGCACGCGTCGCGGTAGGCAAACTCCGCAGCCAGCTCCGGTTTACCCGCGCAGCACCACGCCCAGCCGTCGGCCCGAATCTGCGCGCCAATCCACTCGCGGTAGGGGTTCCAATGGCGGCGAGTGTATTGGGGAGTGGCGGAAAAAAAGCGGGTTTCCGGGGTGCCCCCGACGCAGCTGGCGGAGAACAGGTTGAGAACCGCTTGCCTTTCGGCGGTGCAGATGGCCGAGACCGGGATATGCGAAATCCAATACTTCGCCACGTCGTGCCAGCCGAAATCGGCCCCCCGTTCCTCGAGCACGCCCAGTCCCACCAGCGTGTAATGGATATCGTCATCGGGCTCCATGTACGCGATGTGCTCGCGCTGCGATTGCCGGCACCCAACGCGCATCTCATCTCCCACGTCGCGCCCGCTGAAATAATCCGCGAGCGGCCAGTCGCCCCGGTTTTGAAGATAGCGCTTGATGTGCGCGCGCCCGACACAGCGGTTTCCCTCCAGAGTCATCCCCATCCCCTCCACCGGTTTTCCGAGCGCACAACCCACTGCGCGCCCGGTCCACGCTCCGTGGAACCGGTCCAAGGCTTCGCTTCGAGAAGGCGCATAGCCGAGGTCCCTGGGTCCGTGCGGACGCAGACGGCGGATCTCCTCCAGGTCGTTGGGTTCGCGACGTGAGAGCTCGGGGTCTTCCGTGAGGCTCATCAACTCGTCGTACAGCGGATTGAGCCGTTCGACGTTCCACGAATCCTCCGTCTCTAAGGAAATGATTTCGGCGCGGAGCCGTTCCGGGACGCGACAGCCTTCGTCGCTGCGCTGGGTGAGCTCCTGGCGTAGCAAGTCGAGCGGCGGCGCCCACATGCGCCGAGCAGTAGCACGGCGGGCTGCCGTTCCCAAGCTGGGCTAAACTCGGGAGTTAACTTTTTTCCAGTAATCCCCGAAGCTCCGCGGGCGCTATTTGGTATTCGAGTCCGCAGTAGTCACATCGCACTTCGAGCAGCTCTCCGCTCGCAACCAGCTCGGTCAGGTCAGCGCGCTTGAGCGTGGCGAGGGCCGATAACAGCCGCAGCCGATCGCACCAGCAACCAAACCCCACTGCGCTCTCCTCGAGCGGGGTGAACGGCATGCCCGAGAGCAGCTGATCGAGCAGCCTGCGAGGGGTGAACGAGGCTTCCCGCAGCGGCTGCTCCACGCTCTGAAAACCCTCGAGGCGTTCGGTCATGACCGTGAGCGGCCCCCGGCCCACTTCCGGCAAAAGCTGGACCAGATAACCTCCGGCGCACTGCA
>DASXTY010000239.1:0-3255 GCA_036505155.1 Polyangiaceae bacterium
ACTGCCCGGTGTTTTCCGGCGACCCATAGTACCCGCTATTGTCACTGCCGCAGCCGAGGTGGAGCAGGAGTCCCGCGATGCCCCATCCGATTCCGAGCAAGAGTTGACGCATCTTCTGACCGCCTTTGCTGAGCACCACCGACGGATGGCGCGATACGTCAGAGCTTACTCGGGAATGGCCGCGGAGAGCATTCCCCCCTGAGCGCCGCGCACCCCGCGGCGCGATTTGGGGGGAATCGGCCACTTGCGCCTTGGCGCACCTCGCAAGCCCGTCTCTCCCAGCGACCCACACGGACGCGCCGCCAAGGCGCAAGTGGACGAAGGGGGGCACCTCAGGCAACCTAGGAGCCGTCTCTAGGTGGGACCAGCGTCGTGACCGATACTCTGATTCGGGTGGATGGCCTTCGGAAGGTTTTCCGCCAGGGATTTTTCATGCGGCGGGTGGAGGCGGTGCGGGGCGTCTCTTTCTCCGTCGAGCGCGGCAGCATTTTTGGATTTTTGGGTCCCAACGGCGCGGGCAAAACCACCACCATCAAGATGCTCACCGGTTTGATTTCGCCAACGGGTGGCTCCGCTACGCTGTTCGACCATCCGATTCCGAGCCCCAAGGCCATGTCGCGCGTGGGTTACATGCCCGAAAATCCCTACGTATACGCGTATCTCACCCCCGCCGAGTTCGTTGAAATGTGCGCGAGGCTCTCGGGGCTTTCGGGTCGCGCGGCGCGCGCGCGAACGCGCTCGATGCTCGAATTGGTGGGAATCGCGTACGCGGCGGATCGCCCGGTGCGCCAGCTCTCCAAGGGAATGCTCCAACGCACGGGCCTGGCCGCAGCGCTGGTGGCCGATCCGGAGCTCTTGATCTTGGACGAACCGATGAGCGGGCTCGACCCGGTGGGGCGGAAGGAGGTCAGAGACTTAATCCTAGAAGAACGCAGGCAGGGGCGAACCATATTTTTTTCTACACATATTCTGAGCGACGTGGAAATGATGTGCGACCGCGTCACCATCTTGCAGCTCGGGCGCGTCGTGGTTAGCGGCGAGCTCGGACACCTGCTCAAACGCGAAGTGCGCCGCATCGACATCGTACTCTCTGGCGCCGGCCAGGACTTTGTACGGAGCTTAGCTCAAGCGGGTCACGAGGTACGCGAGGTTGGAAATCGCTTGGTCATCGAGGTGCAGGGCGTCACCGAAGTCGATCCGTTGCTGGAGCGCGCACTAAAAGCGGGTGCGTCGGTGCTGGAGGTCATCCCTCGGCACGAAACCCTGGAAGAGCTGTTTCTTCGACAAGCCATCGTCTCCCCGGATTTGGCTAAGTCGGGGTAGTGTCCTGAGTCCGCAATTCTCAGCCCAGACGCCGCTTCCGGGACAACACGGTGCGGACCAGGTCGAAATCGGCGCGGCGGACTTCGCGCATCAAGACCAAAAGCGCCCCGTACACGGCGCCTATCAGCGCGATGTAAAGCAAGGTGACCGGCTTTCCGGGCTGAGGCAGGGTGCGCGCCACGGCGATAGCTCCCGAAAGAGCTGCCAGCACCCGAAACAGGGTGAGCGGCGACACCACCGCTCCTGCAGTGCGCTTCACCATCCAAGCCGCGAGCAGCGTCGCTAAGGCGAGCCCGGCGCTGGTCGACGCCGCCGTGCGCAGGAGCAGCCCCGAATCGAAAGGCGCTCCCCTCACGAACAGCCAGCACGATACTACCACAAATCCGAAGGCTGCCGCGGTGATGGTGGCGCTCTCGCGTTCGCGTTTCAAACTGTTCAGCACCGTGGTCAAGATACCGAAAATGGCGAAGCCCCCGAGCCCGATGGTCAAAAGTTGCATTGAGGTTGCGCCCAGTCGCTCCGCCTCCGGCGGAAACACCAGCCGAAGCAAGGGCGCCGAAAGTCCCGACGTCACGCTGACCATCAGCCCAGCGACAATCAACGCCACGCGGATCCCCGTTTTCACGTACCCTGCAACTGCCGCCCCGTCGCCCGCGGCTTGCGCCGATGCCAACATGGGGAAAAGAACGAAGGTGACACTCAGAAGCAGCTGATACGGCAAAAACGCGAAAAGCTGGGTCGACGCGTACGCTCCCACCAGCGCATCGGCTGCTGTCATCGGCTTGCCCGCCGCCGCCGCCGCGTCCGCCGCAAAGCGGCGGAGCAACACCGAGTCCGCCTGCAACAGTAAGTTGAGCACGACTTGTCCTAAGAGCAGCGGCGTGATGAACCCCAAGTGTTGCCACACGCTCTGCTTTGGGACCCCAGGGCGCCCCAAGCTACTCAATAGCAGCGCAACGGCCAGCACCAGGATCACCGCAGAGACGAATCCGGTGCTCGCGCCTTCCACTCCCAGACCAAGCTCTTTCGAAAACCACCACGCTCCGCCAATCAGCCCACCGGTTCTGAGGGTTGCGGCAAACACGTCAATCCCCGCCTGCCGAACGAATTGCCGCCGGCCATTCATCACGCCCACCAGCGGCGTGTAAAGCCCGTAAAGGAGCAGCACCCCGCTCAGGATCCGAAGCGCGTTCACCACGTGTGGCGCCCCGACCGCCCGACCGACGAAGGGCGCCGCCGCAAAGAACGCTGCGCTCGCCAACACCCCCACCGCTGAGTGAATGATGAGAACCCGTCGAATTGTGGTCGGCTGCTGCGCCGGCTCGGTTCCGGCCACCGCGCGGCTCACGCCCTGTATCCCGGTGGACGTGATCGGATTATACGCGATGCTCGCGATGGAGAGCGCGCTCCGAAGCGCGCCGTAACCCTCGATTCCGAGCACGCGCGCCAAGGCGAACTGCTGCACCAGTCCCGTCACCATGAAATACAACTTGGCCCCGGCGATCGCCATGCCGCCGCGGCCTGCCACGCGCGCGGTCTCGGCGCTGGCGCCCCCCCCGCCAGAAAAAGCCTCGCCAACGGGCGCGCCTGCGCGGTCACGGTCAGCTTCGCGTATCACCTGGCTGGACGCGGATCTTGACCGTCCTGGCCGGTTCCGCAAGAAGATTTCCCTGATCGCCGGTTCCCAACGTTCTTAACGAAAACGTTCCGGGCTTTCGCAAGAGCGACTCGAGGAAGCACGCGATTGGGAGCAGCCCAGAGCGTTGCAGTTTGCGCCCCGAGACCGGTCGGATGGTCGCGCCTGGCCGTCCCCGACTTGACGCCGCGCGCCGTCCGACTACCTTCGGCGAGCCGATTCCGGTGTAGCTCAGTCGGTAGAGCAGGCGGCTGTTAACCGCCGGGTCGCTGGTTCGAGTCCAGCCGCCGGAGCCA
>DASXTY010000240.1:0-2490 GCA_036505155.1 Polyangiaceae bacterium
GCAGTCTGGTTCTTTTATGCCCACCGCCGACGGCAGTCCTCCGAGCGAGCGCACCCAGCGGGTCGCCCATGACTCTCGCAGTGCGTTTTCACCGCACCGGGGGCCCGGAGGTTTTGGAGCTCGAAACGGTGAAGCTTCCCGACCCGGGACCGGGGGAAGTACTGGTTCAACATAGTGCCGTCGGCATCAACTTCATCGATACCTACCAGCGAGGTGGACTTTACCCCTTGCCGCTTCCGTCAGGCCTGGGGCAGGAAGCTGCGGGTGTGGTGCAGGCAATTGGCGATGACGTTAAGGGATTCGCCGTCGGGGATCGCGTGGTGTGTGGCTGGGGCCCACCCGGTGCCTATGCAGAAGCGCGAGTGGTGCGCGCGGACCGCTTGCTCGCGTTGCCACCGGAAATCGGCTTCGAAACCGCAGCGGCAATGATGCTGAAAGGCATGACGGTGGAGTACCTGATTCGCAGGACCTACCCGGCGCAAAAAGGTCAGACGGTTTTGTTGCACGCCGCGGCCGGCGGCGTTGGACTGATTGCGTGTCAGTGGCTCAACCACTTGGGAGTCAAGGTGATCGGCACCGTGGGCTCGAAGGAAAAGGCGGAGCTCGCGGCCGCCCACGGTTGCGATTACCCCGTGATCTATACTAAAGAAAATTTCGTCGAACGCGTGCGAGAGATCACCGGCGGAAAGGGTGTACCGGTGGTCTTCGACTCGGTCGGCAAAGACACCTTCACGGGCTCTCTCGATTGCCTCGCCCCCCGAGGCACTCTGGTCTGCTTCGGTAGCGCTTCGGGAAAGCCCGAGCCCTTCGACGTTGCAGTCCTGGCTCAGAAAGGGTCGCTGTTCCTCACCCGCACCACGCTGGCCACCTATATTGCAACCCGGTTCGAGCTCGAAACAAGCGCGCGTGCGCTCTTCGACGTAGTGCTGCGGGGCAAGGTGAAGATTCTCATCGGCCAACGCTGGCCGCTGCGCGATGTTCAAGCTGCTCACCGAGCGCTGGAAGCGCGGAATACGGTGGGTTCGTCCCTATTGATCCCTTAACAGCGAAAGACGCGGGACAGCAGGCGCACCAGCGACTATCCTGCGCACGTGCGCACCAGGTCTCGGCTCACGGCGGTCGTGCTGTTCGATGAAGTCGACCTCTTGGACTTTGCGGGTCCCTTGCAGGTGCTCACTCTCGCGGGAAAAAGGTACAATTGGCGGCCCTTCAAGGTCGCTACCGTCGCAGTCGAGAGCGGACGGGTCCGAACTCGGAACCAGCTGGTTGTCCTGGCAGATCTGTCTATTCGGGAGTGCCAGGGCACTGAAATCCTCTTGGTGCCCGGCGGTTATGGCGCCCGCCGCGCGCTAGAAAGCTCCGAGCTCATCCAATGGATCCGGCGAGAATCCGAGAAGGCCGAGCTGGTCGGGGCGGTTGGATACGGTTCGCTGCTCTTGGCTAAAGCCGGCGTTCTGGACGGCCTCGAGGTTGCGATCCCGGGCGACATCGGCGAAGCATTCGCTGAGCTGGCGCCGAGCGCACGTCCCCTTGCTGACCGGTCACTGCTCGACGCAGGACGGGTGGTTACGGCAAAGAGCAGCGCCGGAGGGCTGGACCTCGGACTATGGCTGGTAGCGCGAACGCTGGGTGACAAAATTGCCCGTCAAGTCGGCGACGAGCTCGGCCATGTCTGGAGCGCAGCCGTCACCGAAGTACCGCGCATTCACATCCGATGACCACCGGTCGTGGTCATGAGGGACCTTAGGTCCGGAAATAGCTGAGACCCGTTTGGTGGATGTACCGCCGGTGCTCGCGCCTGGGAGCGCCGACCGCCTTGCTCTGACCTGCTCCGCCTTCTGGCCCGAAGTTGATGCCGAAAGGCCCTAACGCAAACAACAAGCCCATCAAGGGCAAAACCGGAAACAGCAAGAGCAGCGTCAGCACCATCAGCGGAAGCACAGCCCAACCCACTAGAGCAAAAACCAACAGACCGCCGCCGCGCATCAACCAGCGATCCTGAGTTACCGTATTGCGGCGCATCGATAGACGACGGGTCACCCCGTCCTGCAGCGCGCTAGCAGCGCCCCGTACAGCAGCAAACATGTCAAACCTCCATTTCAAGGTCAGTGAATGAACCGCGGAGATTCCCGGTCGCCCTTCCGCGTTCAAGGCCGGTTACCGGCTACCTGGAAGGACGCCACGGGCCTGGTACCAAAACGCAAGATTCTGAGTTTGTTGGGCCTGAAGCGTCTCCTCCGCCTGCGGCGTCCCTGGGGACAGCAAGCTCAGCGACGCCATGGCAACCGCTACGATGATAACTTCCAGCACCGTCATGAGCCCGATGCTCGCGCGCTGCCAGTGAGGGCGCAGCCCTGCCATTGACGCGGCCTGAACACCTGACGCGCTCGCGGTCCGGCGGCCAATATGTGGCAAAAAGCCAACACCCGAGGACGGCATAGCCAACGTGGACATCACCGCGCCTCCTTTCCTTTGAACCAAAACAGGAGG
>DASXTY010000241.1:0-4147 GCA_036505155.1 Polyangiaceae bacterium
GCGCTGCCCACTCGCCTTGTTCCGGGGGAGCCGACCCCGCTTGCCACTCTGAATGCGGTTCTGAACGCCGGTTCTGCGGTTTTCCTGAGCACCGGCTACGTTTTCATTCGTCGTCGAAACGTGGATGCGCACCGGCGCTGCATGCTGACGGCCTTTGTTCTCTCGTCGGCATTCCTGGTGAGCTACCTGGTGCATCACAGCCGCGTGGGCTCAGTTCCATTTCGAGGAACCGGGCCGCTGCGGTTCATCTATTTCTCCATCTTGGTCCCGCATGTGACCCTGGCCATAGCCATCGTCCCTATGGCGCTATTGACCATCTACCGCGGTTTGACCCAGCGCTTTGCGCTGCACAGAAAGATCGCCCGCTGGACTTTGCCGATCTGGCTTTATGTGTCGATTAGTGGTGTGGTGGTCTACCTGATGCTCTACGGCTGAAAAGGGCCTACTAATCCCAACCGAGCAGCGATGGCATGGACACCCTGCCCTGCGCCCTCTACCCTGAGGCCATGGAGGATTGCCTCTTTTGCAAGATCGTCGAAAAGAAAATTCCGGCGAAAATCGTGTACGAAGATGAACGAAGCGTTGCCTTTTCGGACATCAACCCGCAAGCGCCCACCCACATCCTGGTGGTTCCGCGCGCGCACATCCCCACCATCAATGACGTCGGCCCCGCCGAGGAGCCCCTTATCGGGCACTTGTTCAAGGTCGCTTCCGAGCTCGCTGGCGTTGCTGGTTTCGGCGATCGCGGCTACCGCACGGTAATAAACTGCGGCCCCGAAGCCGGTCAGTCTGTCTACCACGTGCATCTTCATTTGTTAGGTGGCCGTCCCATGGGATGGCCGCCGTTCCCCAGAGCGTGACGATGCACTGCTTCGGGCGAGTCGCCCGCGTCGCTCGCCGCGCGCATTCGGGTGAGGCCGTTGGCCTGGTCCTGTTGTTTTGCGAGCGGCCGTGCTCCGCTGATGAGGTGGTCATCCACCCAGATCGTCCTGGTGTTACCAACCCGCCAACCGTGGTGAATCCGGCAGAGGTAGGGATCGAAGTTGGAGCCGAGGTGGACTGGGAACGCCGCGTGCCGACTTACGACGCTCCGTCCGCCTTGCTTCGAGTGGGATTTCTGCCGCGGAGCGAGATCCGCCTAGCGTGGGATGGATACGAATGGTCGGACGGTGAACAGGGAGGCCTCGACCCGTCGATCGGCGCCAAGGTCTGGCTGTTTGCTCAAAACGGTTTGTTACCCGAGACCGGAGTGCTCGGCGCCGTTTCGGTTCCGGTCGGCGCGAAGAACTTGTCGTCGGGACGTTTCGATCCGTCTTTCAGCCTACTGCTGGACCACGCGCTGAGCGACCGTTGGGGGTTAGGCTACAACTTAGGAGTCGAGTGGCAGACGGAGTTAACGGCTTCCGGTCAGCGGAAGACCCAGCGGGCCATGACGTACTCGGTGAACCTCGGGTTTTGTCCTGCCGAAATCGTTACCTTGTTTGCGGAGGTCTTCGGAGACGTAGGGCTCGACAAGCAAGGGTACAATACCTCGCTCGACACCGGCATCGGGGTTCTGGTTCATCCTCAGGTGGCGCTCGATGCTTCCGGGGGCGCGGGGCTAACCAAGAGCGCGCCGGACTTTTTCGTCTCGGCGGGGGTAAGTCTTCTTTTGCCGGAGTGACTCCAGTCGAGCATGACGGGCTAATGTGAAATCGCTGGTGGCAGCCGTTTGCATCGGAGCAACGACGATCGGCCGGTCAGTGTGGGCGCAGTCGGAGGAGCCGTCCGAATTGCGTGTGGACGTGCCAGGCGATCGGCGGAGTCGAGCGCCGTCGCCGAGCGATTTGAGCGCCGCCTCCAGCGTCGTCCGAGGCGGCGAGTTGAAAACTCCCGGCGCGGATGCCGCCGACGTTTTGTCCACCATTCCAGGCGTCCAAGTCAAGCGCACCGGCTCGAGCGACGATCCCGCAACGGCTTCGGTGCGCGGGGCGTCGGGCGCGCAGCTCCCCGTGTATTTGGCAGGGGTTCGCATCAACGATGATGTCAGCGGGGGCGCCGATTTGTCCACGTTGTCGCTCTGGATGATGGACCGAGTCGAAGTGTTTCGCGGAGCCTCGCCCGAGCGTGCGGACCGGCTCGGTATCGCGGGCGCCGTGTTTTTCGAGCCCAAGCTGCCGCGCGCGACCCGCGTGGGAGGCGGCGTCGAAGTCGGAAGTTTCGGTAGGCTTGCGACCTGGCTGGGCGCGGAAATGGCCGCGCCCGGTGCGGGCGCTTTGGCGATGGTTCGGCGCGAGCGCGCTGATAACGATTACGAATTCACAACCGACCAGGGAGTACGGCTGGTTCCGGGTCCGTCGCGGACCATTCGCCGCCCCAACGGAGATTCCGAGACGTACGACACCTGGTCCATCGGCCGTTACCGGCTGAATGATGAAGGGGCGGAGCTCCTGGTATTGCTGAACGGATTCCGACGGGAGCAAGGCATTACCGGCCTCGGCTTGTTTCCCGCCACGCGATCCCGTTCGCAGCAACGCCGCGAGCTCGGAGCTTTGAGTGTGCGAGTGCCGTGCGCCAGCGGAAGCGAGGCTTTCGAACGCTGCGCGCTCGAGCTACAAACTTCGCTTTTGGAGGCGAGCCAAACCCTGACGGACCCGCTGAACGAGCTTCGGATTGGAATCCCCAGCATCCGCAATCAGGGAGAGCGATTGGTCCAACAGGCGCGTCTAGCCGGCTCGCCCGCAGGTCCACTGCGTTGGGCGGCGACTGCAACGTCGGAGCTCGAGCGACTGCGTGAGGAACGCGAAAACCGCCTCTACCTCGCCGCGCACCGCCAAGTAGCGCGTCTTGCGGCAAGCTCCGAGCTCGAGCTCGGGTCGGACGTGGAGCTTCTGCTCCTCGGAGCTCTGGCTTGCCACCGCACTTTTCAAGGCGCTCCCAGCGCGGAATGTTCAGAGCTCGAGTCGGGGGGTCGTCTGGGTGGACGTTGGCGCGCGACCGACGCTCTGGAGCTGCTCGGCAATGTGAGCCGCGCCGTTCGAGTTCCAACGCTGTCGGAGCTCTACGGCACTTCCCCGTTGGTGCACGGTAATCCGTCCCTCGGAGCTGAAACCGGCTACGGAGCCGATGTGGGAGTGCGAGCCGCGGCAGGCGGACAAAACGCAAGAATTTGGCTGGACACGTTTGCGTTCGCGCGCACGGTTTCCGATCTGATTGCATTTAAAAGGACGAGCCTCGGTTCCGTCACTCCATTCAACGTGGGACGAGCGCGCATGTTGGGGACCGAGACGTCCCTTGGCACCGAGCTCGTGCGTCACATCAAATCGGAGCTCAGTGTGTCGTTGCTCGATCCGCGGGACACCACCCCGGACCGCGCTTTGCGAAACGATTTCATTCCTTTCCAATCCAGGCTGGTGCTGAGCGATCGGACGGAGCTGTTTGCAGAGCCGGCGCTTGCCGCGTTGGAGCTCGACCGAGCCGCAATCGGCGCGCGCTTGAGCTACCGGAGCTCGCGCGTTGCGGATCCCGCGGGTCTCATCGTGTTGGCCTCCGAGTTCCTCGTCGACTTCGACTGGACGTTTGCGTTCTTCGATCGACACTTGAACCTACGTTTGTCGGTCGAAGACGCATTCGATGCTCGGGTGGTCGATTTCGTGGGGTTTCCGCTACCCGGGCGAAGCGTTTACGCCGGCGTAGAGGTGTGGTGGCCTTAGCCAGCGAGCTAGCGTCCCGAGTCCGCAATTCCTTCCGGAATTGCTGGACTGCCGCTTCGCGGCCCGCTGCTTCGCAGCGGCAGGCCACTATCCTTGTTTTGTAGGGGCGCCTCGCGCCCCTCTCGGCCTCGGCCGATTCACCCCCAGAGAAAAATTCTCCGCCGAATTTTGCTAGTGTGCTGACCATTATTGATGCGATCTACGGACTCAGCACACTAGCCGCTGTACCGGCCCGTTTCGAGTTTCGCCGGTGCCTCAATCCAGCGCGGGGCCGGGTTACCGGGCGAATGACTTGAAATGGCAGGCGGTCCGAGCAATATTCAGAGGCGCGGCCCGGGCAGGGCCAAAATCCAGGCTCTTTTCAATGGGCAACGTTGGGCTGAATCTCGACGGACGCTGCGCAGTGGTGCTGGGCGGGACCTCGGGAATCGGACGCGTGGTGGCGTTAGGCTTGG
>DASXTY010000242.1:0-1995 GCA_036505155.1 Polyangiaceae bacterium
GCCGTCGCTCCGTTCGAGGTTCCAATCGAACTGGTCGTAGTCGACCTGCGAGTCTTCGGGTTTGATGGCAGCGCCCTCATTGCGAAAGTGAAAGCGCAGCAGACGCTGGAAGGGCAGATCGGGCGTGGTCGACAAATCTTGCGCGTGACCGTTCTTCTTGTATTTGGCTCCCAGGAGGTAAAAGTGCTTTAGCGACGCCCCCTTGGTGGTGAGCTGAGCCCGAAACGTGTCGGTCCACAGGTCGCAGAAGCGTTCGGGAGTCCCCGGCCCCAACCGGGTGCTTTCGGACTTCAAAGGCTGACGCGCCGTTTCATCTTTGTTGAACAGCTTCTGGCCGAACAGGAACATAAGGAAAATCGCCCCCCCGATCAGGGCCCATCGCAAAAAACCGCTGCGTTCCATGACTTATCGATGCTCGAGCTCGTGGCGGCACGGTGTGATAAGCGGTACCGGGTCGTAGCCGCCCGGGTTAAAGGGGTGGCATCGAAGCAGCCGTCGGACCGCTAGCCAGGTGCCCCTCAGTGCGCCGTGGCGAACGATCGCGGTGTGCGCGTAATGGGAACACGAGGGTTCAAAACGACAGACCGCTCCCAGAAGGGGGGACACCAGCAATTGATAAATGCGGATGAGCGTGGTCAGGCCTTTGACAATCATGGTTTCGGGGATGCGGCCGAGTTTGGTTCGTTCAAAGCTTTCCTGCCAGTGACGCCTGGCGTTTGCGACTATCGTATTGGGCTTCTCGAGTCCGATCTAAAATGGCTGTCCGAGCTAAAGTCCACTCGTTTATCACGTCGGCGAGCTTCATGGCTCCCGGGGTCCGTCGGACCACCACCACCAAGTCAACATCGTCGTGCCACAGCTCCCGGGTGTGCCGAAAAGCCTCTCGAATCAAGCGCTTAGCGCGGTTGCGAGCGACTGCCGAACCGAGCCGCCGTGTGACGGTGATGCCGAGCCTCGCCCCCACCCGCTCGCCCGGTCCAGCCCTTTCACTCGCGTACAGGAGCAGCACGAAATGCTCGGTTTTGACCGGCCGCCCGGCGGATTGGATAAGGAGAAATTCCGAGCGTTTACGAATGCGGCGTGCGCGGGGAAATCGACCCGTAGCCGCAAAGCTCACGCCAGCTTCTTATAGGCGGTCACGGTGAGGCGCCAGCGCCCCTTGCGGCGGCGATTTTTCAATATTTCCCGACCGCCTTTGGTGCTGTTCCGCTTGCGAAATCCGTGTGTTCGCAGCCGGCTCACGTTGTGGGGTTGAAAGGTGCGCTTCATGGTTGTGCCTGGGGCCGACCTGCCGGAGTCTAGCCGGGCCGGGACGCCTTGGCGAGAGCCCGGCGCCTCGCGGCCTGCGGGCGATGCCACACCGGTGTAGCTCCGTCAAGCGATCCCCATCCTCTCCGACGGGTTCGGGGGGTTCGCCGCGCTTGCAGAGCCTCGCGCCACGTGATATTCGCCCAGCGCAATGCGGGACAATATACGGCTGGTGTCGTCGGCGGGTACGGGTTTCACGTATTACTCGACGAAAAACAAGCGGACCCAAACCGCCAAGCTCGAGCTCAAAAAGTACGATCCCAAGGTGCGCAAGCACGTCGTTTTCAAAGAAACCAAAATGCCTCCGCACAGCAAGTGAGCGGATCGGATTATTGGGGGGCACCGATGTGGTCGATGATCACCGCGACCCGGACCGGCGGGGGCGAAAGTTGGCCGCAAGGCCTGCGGTCGCCGACGAAGATTGCATAGCCAATGAACCCCGGGAGCTTTAGACCGGCGGGCAAGGGGACGTCGGCGGTGAGCACCTCGCTTCCATAGCGGAGCGGCGTGGTGGATACGCCCAGATCCGCGAGTGGAGGCATGCCAATGGACAGGGTCCCGGGCTCTGCTCCCGGAAGCGCGGTTTCGATCGTGAACGCGTTCACCTCTCCAGATGGATCCAGTTGCTCCGCGAACACCCGATACCACACGCGATACACGGCGGCCGGGACGTAGACATCTCGAATG
>DASXTY010000243.1:0-5325 GCA_036505155.1 Polyangiaceae bacterium
CACGGCGCCCGACGCCGCCGCTTTCGGAGCATCCGCTGGTCAAACATTACGGCTTGCCCATCGAGTCGCTGGCACTGACGCGCGCGCATCGATCCGTCGAAGGTCACCACCGCTCCTCGGCTTGGCGCATCGTGCTCGAGCACGTCACCCGCGAAGACCACGAACGCGTGGTGGGCGCCATGCAACGTGCCCTCGAGCTCTGGCAGGGCTACCGGGACGACGTCGCTAAAGCCTGCGGCATCGAACGCAGCGCGCGCGGTGAACCGCAGCTGATTTTTGCTAATCCCGCGCGTCAGTCGGCCTGATTTTCTGCTATCGGCCGGTCGGCCGGTCCAAGGCCGTTGCCAAGGGTCAAAACGGCGCTTTTTCATGGGATGATCGGGCCAGCGGCTGCGCGCCGCGCACGCAATGTTCCCGGCCGCAGTCACCCCAATTCCAGGCAACGCCGTTTTCGTGTTGCTGGTGCAGCTGGCGTTGATGCTGCTGGTGGCGCGGCTCGGAGCCGGCGCTTCCAGAGCCGTCGGTCTCCCCGCGGTGGTGGGCGAGCTGGCTGCGGGCATCATTCTCGGTCCCAGCGTATTTGGCCACTACGCGCCGCAGACATTTGCCGTGCTGTTTCCGCAAACTGCCGAGCAGTTCCACCTGCTGGAAACCGTCGGCTTGCTCGGTCTGGTGCTGCTCCTGCTGCTGACGGGCATCGAGACGGATCTGAAGCTCTTGCGAAATCTCGGTCGCGCCGCAGCCGTGGCCTCCGCGTTCGGGATGCTGGTGCCTTTCGTATTCGGCTTCGTGCTGGGAATGCTGATGCCGGTCGAGTTTCTCGCTCAGCCGCAGCAACGAATGCTGTTTGCAGCCTTCCTGGCGACAGCCATGTCGATTTCCGCCATGCCCGTCATCGCGAAGATTCTGATGGATCTCGATCTGACTCGTCGCAATATTGGATTGGTCATCCTTTCGGCAGGTGTTGTCGACGACACTGCGGGATGGCTAATTCTCTCGGTCATTGCCGGTGCGGCGACGCATGGGGGCGACATTCGGCTCGGCGTCTTGGCGGTGACTTTTTTCTGGATGTGCGTGTTTCTACTAGTCGTGGCGCTGGTCCTCTATCCGGTGTTGCGCTGGGTGCTTCCACGGCTCGCGAGAAATCAGTCGACCGACGCCACCATGGCCGCCATCGTCGTGGTCGGGTTCCTTTGCGCGGCCGCAACCGAACGCATCGGGGTGCATGCCGTGTTCGGGGCGTTCATTGCGGGAACGGCGCTCCGCCAAGTCCCCCATGTCGATGAGGAGTCGGTCCACCGCCTCGAATCCTTCGTGTTCATGATTCTGGCGCCAATATTTTTCGTCACCGTCGGCTTGCAGGTGGACTTGTGGACGCTGGCGAGCGCCGGCGGGGGCAGAATGCTCGCCCTGGTGCTGAGTATCGCTTGTTTGGGCAAGCTTCTGGGCTGCGCTATCGGTGGCCGGTGGGGTGGCCTGAGCGTATGGGAATCGATCTCCATCGCGGTTGCCATGAATGCGCGCGGGGCGATGGGTTTGGTGGTCGCCAGCATCGGGCTCAGTCTGGGCATCCTCAATCCACAGATGTTTTCCATCATCGTAGTGGTCGCGATCGTTACTTCTTTCCTGGCGCCCGTGCTGCTCAGGCTGACGGTACCAATGGTCCGCGTGACGCGCGAGGAAGAAGACCGGATGCTGGCAGAGCGGTCGCGTGGCGCCTTCGACACCAACCGGCTGCGACTTTTAATCCCAACTGCAGGGGGCCCGAATGCGCTAATCGCCGCCAAGCTCGGATTCGTTTTGGCCAGCCGAAGCTCCGACCCCCTGCAGATCGTCTACGTCGATGAAAAAGGGTCGTGGCTGGATGGGCTCTTCCACTTCTTTCGCCCCACCCAGGCGGGCAGAAACATCGATCAGCACCTGGCGGCGATACGCCAAATGGGGGGAGAAAAGGCGATACGCGTAAAGCGGCTCACGGGTCGCGCCGTGTCGGAAGCGGTGATCGACGAGGCGTCGAAAGGCACCGACGTCATACTGGTTGGAGCGTCGGGGGGTAGCGCCCGAATCGGCGGGCGGATCCTGGAAGACATCGTGCGAAAGGCGCCTTGTCACGTGGCCATCGTGAAAGCTGCGGCCGACGGCGCCGCGCGGGAATTGAAAAGCGTATTCGTTCCCATCGACGGTACCGCCGTGTCCAGGATCGCCGCGGAGTTTGGCTTGCTCTGTGCGCAAGGCGCAGGCGCCGAGCTCACGCTGGGGCTTTTGTCGGAGCGCCGGGTGACGCAGCTGCCCGCCCAGCCCGACGCACCGCCTTCGCCGTCACAGCCGAGCGACCCGCCGCCCGAGTCCCTGGACGGTCGCGGCTCGGGCCCTCCGCTTCGCGTATCACGCCTTCCCGCCGACGAAGCGGCCGAGGAACTGGAGCGCATCTCGCCCGTGTTTCGAATCGCTCCCATCAAACCGCGCATCGAGCGCATCGACTACGACCCAGGCCTGGGCGCCGTGGCCGAGACCATTACCCGCGGTGGTTATGACCTGGTGGTGCTCGGAGCCGAAAACCGAGCCGTGCGCCGCCAGCTGTTTTTCGGGCACGAAAATCAGCGCATCATCGACTTGGACTCGGTCACCACGGCGATCCTGGTGCCGAAGTTTGGGCGGTAGCCGGACTCCTCACTCCGGCAAGTCGCTGGACGTGGTGTACGCGGCGTCGCGAGCGGCGATCCGAGAGTCGCGGATCGGTAGCTCGCGCCACTTGCGATTTGGGGGCGAAGCGTCGATCCAGTAAAAACTCGGCTTGCGAACATCGAGATGCACGTATTGAGTGCGCGGATGTGTGTACACTCCGACTCCCACTCGCGGCAATGTGCGAAGATACGATGCGAGCGCTGTCGCAGGGACGCCGTCGAGCTTGAAATCGATCGCCTTACCCGCGGCGTGCAATCCATGGCGCCCGCGAGACAGTGGCTGCCGATACGCCGATATCACTTCGATTCGCGTTCTCCGAAAGTGGTAGGCCGCGCGGTAAACCAATTGCAATAAGCGCCGATCGAGCGCTTTTATTGCAACGTGATGCGGGTCGCGCACGTCGCCGAGTAGCTCGTCCAGCCGGGTTGCCGCTGTTGGGTCGACGCGCCCGGAGGCATCGTAGAGCCGCAGCTCCAGCCTTCCCTTGGTGTTCAGGTTGGAAAAACGCACGGGCTCGAGCCGTGTGAAGGGCGACTCTCGTGCAACGGAACCGGGCGACGAAGTGGGATTTGTCGATGGAGCAGCTTGATGAGCCGCGCCCGCGGCCGGAGCCGGGGGTGCGGGCGCCGCTGGATGGCGTGCGTATGCGACCGTCCCAAGGGCGAGACTTGACGGTAGGGCGAGGCTCAACAGCACGGTTTTCAGCCCCAGGGGAGGGAGGACGGACAGGCCTCGCATCATCGGGCAACCTACAGCCAATCGCGCCCGAGCGCTACCGAGTTCAAAAGTTTACAGGGGAACGAACGCGAAGTAGTTTTAGGGTACGTCGGCGAGTTGAATAGGTTTTAGGAGGCTACATGAAGCTTAAGGGCATTTGTGCATTTGGATTTCTGTCCGTCGCTTGGGCGGTTGCCTGCGGAAGCAGCAATGACACCACCCTGAATGCGAGTGTCGGCGGAAGCGGCGGCTCGGCAGCCGTCACAGGGGTCGGAGGCTCCGGTTTCGGCGGTGCCAATCAAGGTGGCGTCGGTACTGGAGGGACCCCCACGGCGGGCTCCGGGGGCTTGGGCGTTGCTACCGGTGGAAGCGGCGGTGCTGCGACCGGTGGGATGGGCGGCGCGATCGCCGGAAGCGGCGGCACGACCGGCGGTGCATCTGGCATTGGAGGCACCCCCGGCGTCGGCGGGAACGCAGCGGGAGCCGCCGGAGCAGCCGGCATGTCGGGCACCACCGGCTGTCCGCCCAGCGCGCCGACCGATGGCGGCGACTGCAGCGCCTATAGTTTTGGACTGTTCTGTGAATATCCCGGGGCTTCTGGAGCGACTCAATGCGCCTGCACCAACGATCTTTGGACGTGTCGAACGCAAGACACCGACTGTCCACCCACCCGGCCCATGACCAGCGACGATTGCAGCGCCATTCCCAATGGAACCTTCTGTGCCTATTCGGTTGGTACCTGCACCTGCACCAAGGGCGGCGGAATGGGCCAGCACTGGGATTGCTTTGGCTCCACCGGTTGCCCGCTGGTAGAACCCATCGGCGGCACTGGTTGCCCGGGCTTGCGAACCACGTTCTGCACTTATGTGGGAGGCAGTTGCTTCTGCAACATGTCTGAGACCTGGAGCTGCTTCTGACGCTTTCGGCGTGCTAAGCCTCCCTGCGTGGACCTCGATGAAGCCCTGAAAACCACCGCTGTGGTGGTTCCCGAGCTCGACCACGGCTGCCTAACGGTCACCGGGACCGAGCGCAGGAGCTGGCTTCAAGGCCTCGTCACCTGCGACGTGAACGAGCTCGGGCTGGGGCGCGGGTGCCGCGGCCTGGTGCTCACCAAGCAGGGAAAGATTCTCACCGATGTGAACCTGCTCGAGAGTGAGGGAACGGTGTACATGAGCACCGCGCCCGAGACCACCGACCGGATGGTCGAGTTCTTCGAAGGTTTCCTCATCATGGAGGACGCCGAGCTCGAGAATCGAAGCGACCTGCTTGTGTGGCTCACGCTGCACGGACCGCGGGCGGCACAGATTGCCGCCGAGGTTGCACCAGGACTAGCGGTGGCAAGCGGATGCATAAACTGGACGGATCGGGGTGGCGCTGCGCTGGTGGTTCCCCGAGAGCGCGCCTCTGAGGTGGTGGAACGAGTGCTCGCGCAATGGCCAAGCGCGGCGGCTGTGAGCGACGGCGCAGAGTGGGAGCCGTTACGCATCCAGATGGGTCTCCCGCGTTTCGGAGTGGATTACGACAGCACGCACAACCCGCACGACGCTTCCCTCGAGCGCAAAGCGATATCCTGGACCAAAGGTTGTTACCTGGGTCAAGAAGCGGTGTGCATGCAAGACATGCGCGGAAAGCTCAAGCAGCGGCTAGTGCGATTGGCGCTCGACCCGGGCGACCCTCCTCCGGTCGGCGCTCCCGTATACGCGCAACCGAACGCACAAACGCCGCCTGCCCAAACCAGCGTTGGGCAGATCACGAGCGCTGCCCGCATCCCGAGTCTGGCTCAAATCCTGGCGCTGGCGCGGGTCAAGGCGGCTTTCTCGGAGCCGTGCTCGACGCTCTGGGTGGGGGGCCGACCGGCTCGAATCGTTACCGACAGCCCAGCATAAGCCGGCCTGCTTACCAACCGAAACCGCTCGGCTGTCG
>DASXTY010000244.1:0-7036 GCA_036505155.1 Polyangiaceae bacterium
GGGTGACCGGGTGCGGAGCCCAGTTCGTCACCTGGCCCGCGACGACGTCCCATCCGGTGTATCCCACGTCGAGCGCGCTCAGGAGCCGATTGAAGTCCGCGAGCTCGGCGCTGCTCGGCGTATAGCCAATGGTGGTCAAAAGACCGCCGCCATTGCTCACCCAGGTTGCGAGGGCACTGGACTCGGCAGCTGAATACGGGTGGCTGGCAACCCCGACTTCGGATTTTGCACCACCTCTCCAGGTCCAGTCGTACGTCACCACGTTCAGAAGCACGATCACTTGGAATTGGCTCAGGTTGACCGTGGTCAGGTCCTGATCGCCCAGTGCGGTCACGCCCAACGGACTTCGCGCGTTGATCCAAGTGGTGAAAATCCCGGTGCCGGTGCTCCACAGTCCAAGCCGGCCGATGGTTGCAATATTGAGGCAGTCGCAGACTCCATCGCTGCCCACATCCACGTCGTCAATGATCCCGTTACCGTCGTTATCGATGCCGTCGCACTGCGTTTCGCCGGTCGGCGTGATGACGCCACCGCCGCCAACGCCCAGCATGATTCCACCGTTGCCCGCCGTATTGCCGGTGCCGCCGGCGGTGCTGGCTACGCCTCCATTTCCGCTGACGGCTCCCGCTCCCCCGGTTCCGGTTCGGTTCCCACCCTGAGACGAGCTGGTTGCTCCCGAGCCAGGGCTTCCGCCGAGCGCAGGGCTATTTCCGGAGCCACCGTTGGAGCTACCACCGCTCGAGCCGCGATTGACTCCTTCACCAGTGCTCGACGAGCCGCACCCCACCATCAGGCTTAAGAGAGCACCACAAAGGAGAGAGCGCATTAATCGCACAACTCTAAGTGCCGACCATAACACAGCAGGCGAGTGGAGCGAATCTTTGCGACCGCTTCGAGGACCTTTGGGACCTACACGCCACCCCCGAGTAGGTGTCGGTAGTTAAGTGTACGTCAATAAACGGTTTGCGGAATTGGGACCTGACACTGATTTGGCGGGGAAAGCCACTTCAAAAGGTTCAGCCACAAGAGCTCGATCTTGTAGGACGAGTTGAGCCAGTCCTTGTCGTAAGTGATCCACTCGTCTCCCCACATCGCAATGCGGCCGTTATCGACCGTGTTGACGAGAAGCGCGGTTCTTCCCAAAGCGTCGCGACCCACGACCGAGCCGCTTCCTTGCGGTGCCCAACCGTTCTGGATGTGGGCAGTGCCATTGGTTCCGCCGGGTACCAGGAGACCGTCCGTTGTGGGATGCGGGGACCAGTCAGAAATCAAGCCGTTGACTGAATAAGCATTTCTCCCGCTCGTGACGTCGTAATTCATGCCGGCGAACACGAGGAGCCGATTCACGTTGACGTTTTCGCCGGAGGAATTGACATAGCCGGTGGTGGTCATGAGACCGCCTCCGATGCGAACCCAAGCTTCCAACGCCGCGGCTTCAGCAGTGGAGTACGGATGCACGGCAGGGGCGCCACGCGATCCTCCTTCCACGATGCTTTCGGTGACGATGATCTGAAATTGAGCCAGGTTCACCGTGGTGAGGTCCTGGTCCTGAAGGGTGACAGCCCCGATGGGGCTTCGCGCATTCAACCAGTCCGCGAAGACATTGCCGGTGCCCCAACCGCCCGGATAACCGAGCGTCGCGATGTTCAAGCAGTCGCAAACGCCGTCCCCTCCCACGTCCACGTCGTCGATGATCCCGTTGCCGTCGTCGTCGAGTCCATCGCACTTGGTTTCCCCGCCCGGTGTGACCACGATTCCCCCGTCCAGGTTGAAAATGACTCCGCCGCTACCGGTGCTCGAGCCGCCAAAGCCACTGGTGGACCCTCCGGCGCCGGAACCGGTTGCGCCCGTGCCTGTTCCACTGCCGCCTGCGCCTGTACCGGTTGCACCCGTACCCTGGCTTGCGCCAGTCCCAGCGTTCCCATCGCCTCCGTTGGAGCCTCCGCCCGAGCCTCGCTGGCCAACTACGTTGGTGCCGCTGCTACCGCAGCCGCAAACCAGGCTGAAAAGGGCGATTCCCCAAGATGCGCGGCGACTCAAAATCGACATGTCAGCTCCAAAGTGTTTCGTGTGGCAGGCTAAATAACGGAAACTCGGATGACCAGTGTCCGCCCGGGGCTTTCACGGCTCACAACGCAACCTCCATTCCCGCTGAGACGCCGAGGAACAGCGGTTGGCCCCAGGTTGCGGCCGTGCGTCCCCCAAACAGAACAACCGGGCGCGGCGTGGCGATGCCCAGCGTTGCAGCGACCCCGACACGCAGGCGCAGGGTTACGAGGAGACTCACCGCGGGTTCTACAAACGGGGCCGCAACGGTCACGAGCTCTGAGGCATCGACGAAGGGCGGGGCGGCGTGACCCTGCGTGTGCATCAGGACCGCACCCAGGCCCAAGTCCAGCGTTGGCACCCAATGCGCTTGCGCCGACGCGAATCGCAGGTGGCAGCCCACTCCCAGCATTCCAATCCGGCTGGTCGCGCTTCCCTCCGGTTCTAGCGTGGTGGAGATGGTCAAGGGAACCCTCGCGAACCCGGCAATGCCCAGGAGGGCTGGGCTGTAACTCAGACCGAGCCGCACATCGCCGGAGAATCCCAGGCCTCCCGGGCTGTAGAGCGTTCCCCCGCCCACGCCCAGGGCTAGATCGGATGATGGCACCACCTCCGGTGAAGGGGGACGCGCGCCCAAGGCGACAAACCGAGAAGCAGCGGGCGGCGGTGTGAGCTCGCCGCGCCCGGGCCGCGTGGTTTCGATCTCGAGCAAGCTGGCGCGCAAAAGCTCGACCACCCGCATGCTGACCACGGCTTCGTCCGGCAAATCCGTGGAAGTATCGCGCCCATGCGCAAAAGTGACCTCGCGCAGAACGGTTTTGCCGGTCACGCGGTCGGCGATCCAAAGCTCTGCTCCTTGACGGAGCGGCGTGATTCGGATCGCGGCGATCGCTCCCACGCGACGCGCCGTCTCCTCGAGGTTTCGCGGGGTGGGTGGCTCATTGTCCTCCGGCACCGTTACAACATCGAATCCGAACAGGGCGAGGTCGGCCCGGAGCAACGGTTCCGCTGGATCGCCGGAGCGCACGGTGAGCGCAATTTTTGGGCGCGGCGCTTCGGGACGAACGTCCGTGGCTACTGAGCAAAGCAAGAGCAGCGCAAAGATAGGGCGCGCTTTCGCTCGTATGGAGCTGCCGATCATCGAGCCGGTTGGCTCGATCCTGCCTGCCCCAAGAGCTCCTGCGCCAGCGCGGCCTGCGGCCCGTCGGGATATTCTCGGAGATACCGCTGGGCGGAAGACCGAGCGCCCGCAAGGTCGCCCGAGCGTTGCTTGGCCTCCATCAACCGTCCCGAGGCTTCCCGGGCCAACGGACCCACCGGCTGCTCGTTCAGATAGGCAGCGAACCAGCGCGCGGCTTGTGCGTAAGCGTGCTCCTGATCGAATGCAATGCGTCCGAGCCCATAAGCAGCCACCGCAGCGCGCGGGTCGTTCACGAAACGACGTCGCAAACCCTGATATGCCTCGGACGCGCGCGTCGCGTTGGCGGCGAAGCGCGCGGTGTCGGCCAGCGTCAATAGATCCGCGGCCGAGCAGTGTTCCACAATTTCACCGAAGCCAAGCCGCTCCGCTGCTTGCAGCGCCTCGCGAAACTTTCCGGACCTCGAGAGCTCGAGCCACTCGGAAACCGCTGCCACGCTTTCGGGGCTCCGAGGCGCGCTCCGCTCAGAGCCCGCTGTTATCGAACGCTGTGCCGGCTCATCCTCTGTTGGAGGCTCCGATGACTCCGGCTGAGCCGTACGCTTCGCGCTTTCAACGCCCTGCCGTTTGGCGACCAGCTCGGAACGCTGCGCGGGCAACGACACCCTCAAGCGCTGACCGGGGCGCACTTCGAGCGAGCCTCCCACCAGCGGGCCGCTGGTCACCACCGACCCCTCGTAGAGCTCGAGCGCAAACTCGTCCCGACTGGCATCCCATGCGACCTCGAAGCGGGTTCCGGTCACTTTTACTTCGAAGGGACCCACGTCGAAGTACCAATGTTTGTGGCCCAGCTTGACGACCCGCACCCGCGCGAGCCCGCGTTCCAGAACCACCCGCGCGCCATCGCCGTACAGCTCGGCCACCCGACCGCGCGAGCGCGGATCGAAGAACACACTCGAGCCGTCAGAAAATTCAAGCGACACGCCTCGGTTTTTGGGAGCTGCAATCCAGGCTCCAACGTGGCCGGTCTCTGAGCCGTCGATCCGAAAAGCGAGATGATGGGGCCATAGGACCAACGCCAACCCGGCCAAGAATGCGGCCGCCGCCAGAACCGGCGCGACAAATCGAAGTAAATGCCGTGATTTCGAGCGCTGACCCGCGCGCGGCGCGACCACCAGCCGCTCTCGCACCGGATTCATGTCCGCGCTTTGCTGCAGCCGCCGCTGCTGCTCGCCCGCGATCACCTGACCGAGCTCTTGGAGACCGTCTAGACGCTCCATCTTCGGCTCTCCTTCAACCAAGGCTCGAGTGCAGGCTGGTTTTTTGCGAGCTCCGCAAACTTTCGGAGCGCCCGAGCGAGCCTCCGCTTGGCGGTTGCCAGCGACACGCGGCACGCAGCGGCGACTTCCGTGAGCTCCATCCCCTCGATAAGCCGCAACGAAAATGCGAGGCGTTCGTCTACGGGGAGCTGTTCCAAGATCGCGTAGGTCGCGCGCACCGCTTGACTGGCCTCGGGACTGACGTCCGAGACCGGGAGGTCCGGAAGCGCCTCCGGCGGGCGGAACTTCAACCACCAACGACGCCGCCGCCGGCGTATTCGCCCCCGGGCGACGAACACGGCCACGCTGGTCAACCAGGCCTTGAGCGAACCGGCCTTGGATAGCTGGTGTATGGACTCGAACGCCGCCAAGAAAACGTCGTGCAACAAATCGGGCAGCTCCGGGTCGAGCTCAAGCGTCGAGACCAGCACTCGCCGCACGTGGCTCCCGTAGCGATCAAACAGCGCAACCTTTGCTCCCGGATGGCCCGCGCGGAGGGCGCTCACCAGGGCGTCGTCGTCACCCACGAACAATAGGGGACGCACCACTCGCGTTGCCGGCGCCGGCATGACGGGCTCGGGTTTTGAGCGAAGCACGCCCATTCGGATTCCAGCCTAAACGGAGTCTCTCCTCGGAATAGTGTCCACTACAACCGGTGACGGCTCACACCGAGCTCTACGCCGGGTGAAAAGGGCGAGCGCGCTGTACGAGGGCGGAATCGGGGAGGGGTCAAGGAGGCACAGCGCGCCCGCGCCGCCTGGTTATCAAGACCGGGCGGTCCAGACAAGCGCCTTTTTCGCGCAGGGGTCAGCCGATTTCCATGAAATGCCCGGAAACTTGGCGGCGATGGGGCGGGATTTTCTTGGCGTCGGCGTGGCAACCGCTTGCGCTCCTTAACGCAAGGCGCAAGGCTTGGGGAGTCGGGCCCCGCGGCTCCGGCGGGAGGCTTAGAGCATGAAATCAGTGTTTCCTTGGTTAGGTCTCGGATGGTTCGCTCTGGTGGGCGGCGCTCTGCTTGCGAGCTGCGGCAGCGAAGAGGTGACTACCGGTGGCACCAAGCAGGATGCCGGCACCGGTGGCTCCGACGCTCGCGCCGACGGCAGCCCGGATAGCGCGACCGTGGTGATGAACGCCAAGCTCGGCCACACGTGCACCGCTCGGACCAAAGATACGGACTGCGGGCCAGGCTTGATTTGCGTAGAGTCGACGTCGGGTCTCTTTTCAGGCGGGGGCCCGGCGGGTGGACTGTGCACCGCGCCGTGCACGAAAGACAGCGATTGTAGGAGCGCGGGCGCTCTGTGCAAATCGTATGACGATACAAACGGCTACTGCTTCGAAGGATGCCTCTGGGGAGCCGGGGGCGGCCAGTGTCACGACCGCCCCGAAATGGCTTGCAATCCATTCGAAGTGCAATCAACGAGTTGCGCAGTCGACGATGATTGTGAGCGGAACGAGGTCTGTTCGCAACGGGTGTGCGCCAGATTGGCCGGCGCGTGCATGCCGCAGTGCAATGACGATCAAGAGTGTCCGGCGGGCTTTCATTGCGACTTGGGAACGTTCTTTGGGAGCAGCCACGGGGTCGGCGTGTGCACCGACAAGCCCCTCGAGGGTTTGCCCACCGGAGCAATCTGCGACCTGAATGCCTTAACTGATCCCTGCAGGGGCCAGTGCCTGGGCAACACGGGCGACACGCAGGGCATCTGCTACGATGGATGCACAGTCGGCGCTACGGTGGCCTGCGGGTGGGATATGACCGGTCCCGCCCCGGCAGCATGCGTGACGCTGTACCGAAACACGGGTGCTGGCGATGTCGGGGGTTGTCTTCAGCTCTGTGACTGCAACGCGGATTGCGGCGGCACAGGTGTGATTTGCGCACCTCTTGTTGAGAGTGACCAGCAATTTACCGAGCGCGCTGGCTCGTGCCAGATGCCGTTCGATGTCACTCACATAGGTCTGGTCGACTGCGCAGCGGGCGGCGCGGCCGGAGCCGGTGGAATGACCGCTGCGGCAACCGGCGGCTCTGGGGGCACCGGGGGAAGCGGCACCGGCGGCACCGGCGGCTGAGGCGCGCTCGTCGATCAGTTCGCGAGCGGTTGAAAACCGCTCTAATTCGGGCGAAAGTCGGGGCCCGAAAGTCGTGACAGGAGCCCGGCGAGCATGACCGAAGAAACCAAGACTGAAGATCTGATGGCCGCTGTTCTCGAGGCTGCCAAGGCCGAACCCACGGCTATACCTAAAGACGACGAAGAGGTGGAGGGCGAAGCGTCGACTGCGGTGGACGCTTCCGCCGCACCAGCACCGGAGCCAGCGGCCCCGGAAGTCAGCGCATCGGGCGATGAAGAGGGTGGCTTTGAGCTCGGCGAGTCGTTTGTAGCCGGTAGCGTCGGCGGTGGTTTGGGGCTCGGACCCTTGGAGGCGCAGTACGAGGAGCTCTTTGCCGAGGTTCTGCAAGACGGCATCATCACCGCCGAAGAGCGCGCGCGGCTCGAGCGCGCGGCGGACAACCTCGGGTTGGATCGGCAGCGCCTTTTCG
>DASXTY010000245.1:0-5686 GCA_036505155.1 Polyangiaceae bacterium
GGATGCTCTGAGTTGCGCGCTCTCCGCGCCGGCGCGCTGATCTAGTACTAGCTCAGCCCTCTATTTCTGCCCTACTCACGAGTGCCGTAAAAGCGATCCCGGCCTGTCGGATATTATCGGCGCCGCCCTCGTCTCGATCGACCAACGCTGCGATGCCCACCACCCTGGCGCCTGCGTCCGAGAGAACCTGGACCGCGCGCAGGCTTGAGCCGCCGGTAGTGATGACGTCTTCCAACAAAGCGACTCGAAGGCCCGGGCGGAGCGATTTGTCCCCTTCGAGGATCTTGGCGCTTCCATGGTCTTTTCTTTCGCTCCGCACGTACAGCGCGTCCAGCGGTCTTTGCCTTTGATGACTGACCAGCGAGACGGCGCTTGCGAGCGGACACCCTCCGAGCGCCACGCCCGCCACCGCTTCGCAGTCCGGCAGTCTGGCGAGGACTTCAAACAGAAGCTCGCCCGCCAGAGCGTGTCCCTCGGCGGTGAGAACGGTTTGCTTGCAATCGATGAAAAAATCGCTCTTCTGCCCTGAGCTCAGGTTGACTTGCCTGCGCTCATAGCTGCGGGTGCGCAGAAGCTCGATCAGCCGCTCGCGTCGGGGGTCAACCACGCGTCTTGTTCTTCTTGCGTGCGCGCGCGCCCTTGCCGAGGACTGGAACCACGGGTGGAGGCGCCTGGCGTTCGGCGGGCCTCTGGGTCTTTTCAGCGGCGGATTGGGCTGGGTTCGACGCTGCGGACGCGGCGGCCTCCACCGGCGGTCGGGCAGCGGCCGGGCGCGCTTCGGTGTGCGAAATCCGCGGCTGAACGACAGAGGCGTGGATGCGCCCCTGCAGCCCAATTCTGGCAGGGGGCAGTCCCGCTTCGCCTTCGGTGCGAACTTGGCCGCGCACCAAAGCGCCGCCAGCGATGCCGATGCGCGGCGCGATCAGATCGCCGACCACGCGCGCACCGCGCTCCACCAGGACCGCCTCGGAGCCCTGAACGTCGCCTTGCACAGCGCCGGCCAGCGTGACGTGCACACCGGACACGCGTCCTTTCACTGCGCTTGATTGCCCGAGCACCACATCCCCCTCGACATTCACGTCGCCCTCGATCTTTCCGAGGATTTCAATGCCCCCATTGCCGCGCAGGTTACCGCGAATCACGGTCCCTGGTCCGATAACGGTTCCTGCTGCCATGACGCTGCTCAGACTTCCATATCGACATTGCCCTTGAAAGAGGCGCCGTCCGCTATGGTCAAACGCGCAGCCCGCACGTCACCGATGAGCCGCCCCCCAGCCTGCAAGTCGACGCGCTCGGAAGCGTTGACATCTCCGGTCACCTGTCCGGCAATGCTGAGCGTAGTGCCCGTCACGTCCGCTTCCACCACCCCGCTGCCCCCGACGGACACCGCATCCGTGCTGCTCAGCCTTCCGCGCAGAGTTCCCTGCACCACCACTTCCTCTTCGGCCATGACCTCGCCTTCGACGGTGACGCCGTCGCCAATCAATGTTCCTGCCATTTGCTCACCTCGGGATTGTCCTTTGCGCTGTTGATCACCGCGTGGGTGGGAAGGATAGGTCAAGCTCGAACGCCGTGTCCAAGCGCACCGCGACTCGCGAGCCGGGCTCTATGCTGACTTCGGCGCCCTTGAGCTCTCCGCGCACTACAGCGCCTGCGCGCACGGCGATGGGCCCGCTGGCCGTGACGTCGCCGGTCAGAGTCCCGCCCACGTCCAAAGATTCGGCCTCGATGTCCCCCTCCACCGTGGCGCCCGGGGCGATGAAAGCAGGTCCCGTGACGGAGACATTTCCCCGGATGACGCCTTCAATGCTCAACGCACCTTTTCCAGAGACCCGGCCCGTCACCCGCGTAGCGGGGCCAAGGACACTCATATCGGGGCTATGCCGATCGGGGTTATGGCGTGCCATTGTGTGCGCCGCGCGTGACGCTAATACAGTCGGGGCGGTCTGTCATCCGCAATTGATTCCGGGACTTCAGAGCGGGCGGACCGGACCATCGAGGCGTGGAGAACTTCGGCCGCGCGGGGAACAGATTGAAATAAACCCCGCGCGTAAAGGCGTCGGGCGGCATCCGGCGATAAATCTCCCCGACGCCCGCGGGTTGCGGCTTGCAGCAGCACGGCGGCCGACACGCTCACATTCAAGCTTTCCACGAAACCGCGCATGGGTACGCGCACCGAATGCGTCGCCGCCCGCTCGAGTGCTTCGCAGATGCCGTCATGCTCGTTGCCAATGACTAGCGCCAGCCGCTCGACGCGCCCCAAATCTTCGGGCAGGAGGCGGCCCCGAGGATGACTCATTACGAGCTCGTAGCCTTGAGATACTAGTGAGCTGAGCGCGCCCTCGACCGTATTGTGCCGGACGATATCCACCCAGTGCTGGGTGCCTTTGGCGATGCGCCGCGCTACCACGAAGCGTTCTCGCCGTTCTACCACGTGTGCGGATTGCACGCCAAACGCGTCGCAAGAACGGATGATGGCGGCCCCGTTATGCGGATCGTGAGGGGCATCCATCACCAGCGTCACGCTCTCCAGGCGCTGGGAGACGACGGTCGAGATCCGATCTCGACGCCGGGCGCCGACCAGCGGCTCGAGCGCCGCGATCACCTGTTCGGCCGTCCACTCCGGTTCGAAAGGAAAGCCAAGCCGGGCGCCCGCCTCGGTGACATCGGGAGAATCTCTGCGCACAACCCCAATATCCTAACCAAAAAGTACGCCGTAATCCTCCTCGGGTTTTTTCGGGGCGGCAACCAGTCCGGGTTGCGATTTGACGTATCGTTTTCCACCGGTCATCCTCCACCGGCGCATCAGGGCGCGTCCAGTCCGCGGGCAGGGCCGAGCCCACCTGATATTCGCCGAATCCATGGCTGCAATCTCTTTTCGCCCGTAAATGCGGACGGCGGGCGCACTCGAAAGAGGTTGCCATGCCCATCTATCGTTCTCTCCCCGACGCCGCGTCCCTCGAGCAGCTAAAACGTCAAGCAAAAGACCTGCTGGCCGAGCTCCGGAGCGGCAATGCTGCAGCGTTGCGTCGTCTTCGCGAGGCGCATCCAAAAATTGCGAAGCTCAGCCAACGCGACCCGAAGCTCTCCGACGCTCAGCTCGTGCTCGCGCGTGAATACGGCTTTGTGAACTGGCCGGAGCTCCGTCAGTGCCTGGTTTTGGGCACGAGCTCAATCAAAACGGAGCTCATCAAATGCCTCGAATCGGAGGATCCAGCTCCAGCGCAAAGGCTACTCGATGGCCATCCCGCGCTGGTTAGTGCGCGATTTGCCCCCCACAACGACACGCCTCTTCATCTTGCCGCAGCGAAAAACCGCCTGAAGCTGGCCCGGCTGCTGGTCGACCGAGGCGCGAATCTCGAGGCGCGCAACAGCTGGCGCGCCACGCCCCTGGTTTCCGCGCTGATTTCCGAGCACGCCCGCGACACGCGCATGGTGGATTTGTTGGTTCAAAGCGGCGCAAAACCCTTCAGCCTGCGGGAGGCCGCCGGGGTGGGAAACGTCGACCTGATGAAGTCGTTCTGGGACGAGTCCGGGGTGCTCAAGGCGGAAGCGGCAGCGGATTCGCCGACCGAGATCGAGCCGGGAATTTGGCGGAGCGACGAAAGTGGGACACCGAGCACTGCCGACGTGATCCAGGGCGCTTTCGAATGGGCTTGCCGCTGTGGAAGGCTCGAGTCCGCGCAGTTTTTACTGGAGCGCGGAGCCGAGGTTTCTGGCCCCGGTTTCTTCGGCGCGCAACCGGTTCACTGGGCGGCGGGTATGGGGCAAACCGAAGTCGTGCGTTTTCTTGTCGCGCGAGGTGCAAACCTGGAACTCCGCGACCCCAAATTCAACAGCACCGCATTCGGTTGGGCCATGGAGTTCAATCAAGGAGAGACGATGAGCGCGATCCGTGAGCTCGGTTACCGCTTGGACATATGGGAAGCTGCCGGATTCGGAGATCTGGACCGACTCGAGGAGCTCACGAGCGGAGATCCTTCTCTGCTCAATGCGATCCGGTGGGGCACCCCCCTTTCATGCGCCTGTGTTGCCAATCAGCTGGAGACCGTGCGATGGCTGCTTTCGCGAGGTGCTGACCCAAAAATCGCCAATCGCGAGGGCAAGCTTCCGCTCGACCTCGCGCGTGAGCGAAACTTGGGCGCCATCGCAGAGCTTATCCGTGGCATCTGAGCTCGACAGGCGACGGCAGCCGACGTTACTCGACACGCGCCGGTTCTGGAGCTACTCCATGCCTCAACCCGGGAGCTAATGAATGCCGATCACCAAGGTGGTCATCTTGATGGGGAGCAGAAATCCGGATGGACACACAGGCCGCGCGGCCAAAGCGCTCATGGAAGGTCTTGCCGAACGCGGGGTCCAGGCAGAGCAGATTTGGTTGTTGGAGCACAACCTAGAACGCTGCATGCAGCGTGGAATCGACGGCTTCGGAGGTTGTCTCGCCGAGGGGCATTGCCTCATCCAGGATGATTTCGGTGCCATTGTGGAGCGAATTCGCGCCGCAGAGTTGGTGGTTTTCGCGACTCCCGTTTACTGGGGCGACCTATCGGAAATCACACGCGCGTTTCTCGACCGACTGCGCCGCACTTGTTTGCATGAAGAAGGCAAGCGCGGCATCCAAGGAAAAATGGCGGTGGGTCTGTGCGTGGCGGGGGGCGGTGGAGGCGGCGCTCTCAACTGCGCCGACAGCTTGCAGCGCGTGCTGAGTCATTGCGAGTTCGACGTGCTGGACGTGGTCCCGGCGCGCCGCCAAAACCTCGATCTCAAGCTCGAAGTCCTACGCGCTACCGGGCGCTGGCTGGGAGAGCGCAGTGCACCCTAGCCAGGAGAATGTCCCCTGCTTCCGGCTTCGCAATCCACCCCGAAAAGCGCTACGGTGGAATGCTGCCCTTGGACACGCGATGGCGGTATCGAGACACGAGCTCCAAACAGGCCGGCAAAACGACGACCCCGGTTAGCAACGTGCAAATCTCACCGGCGGCCGCTGCGATTCCGAAGCTCTTGATGCCGCGGTTGACGCTGAGGGTCAGGGCGAGATAGCCGAGCGTCGTGGTCATCGAGCACAGGGTGACGGCGCCGCCCGTCTCCACGATGACACGGCGCAAATTGCCGCCCGCTATGCGGTAACGCTGAAGTACGTTGACGGCATAGTCGGCTCCTACGCCGATGGTGATGGGGAGCGCGACGAAATTGAGAAAGTTCAAGCGCATCGGCTCAACTTCCAGATGTCCCTGCCAGCTGGTGTTCCAAACCGACATCACACCGACGGTCCACATGAGCCCTGTCAGCAGCGAGCCGATCACCCAGCCGCTGGCGAGAGTGGACCGGAAGGCCAACATCAGGATGGCGAGCGTGGCAACCAGCGACATCACGATTGCCCGAGGAGCGTCTTCCACGATGGCTAGGATCATGTCCGCAAAAATGACGCTGCGCCCGCTACCCTTGACGACGGAGCCGTCGGGTAACTTGGTCTCGCGAAAGCTCTCTGCCCACTCGATGAGATAATGACCGTCCCAAAGACTCCTGGTGCGGCTCGGCTCGATGTACACCAGGCGGCCGCGGGTGCCGTCTTTTTCGGTAAAGGGAAGCGCGACCTGTTCTGGTAGCTGAGCGATGCCGATGTGCTCGAGCTTCTTCGAGGGGAGCAGTTCATTGAGCTTTTCCCAATCCCGCTCCCCAACGAACC
>DASXTY010000246.1:0-4974 GCA_036505155.1 Polyangiaceae bacterium
CCTTCGGTCACCACCTGCTCGGTGGGGAAAAACAGCGCCAAGCCCGCGTAAATGGAAATTTGGAACGCGCCAAAAAATCCAGGCGCGGCAGGCAGTAAGATCCCCAGTGCCAACACCCCCAACACCGCGCAGCTCTGTGAAAGAGTGATGGAATCGAAGCCGGAACCCCAGGCGAGCAGCCACGAGCCCACGGCGTTCATCGACCAGTAAGCCAAGGTCATCAGAGCAAACGGAATCGAGTAGCGAGCCCGGGTAAGAAATCCGAACCCGTGAGCGGTTTGGTCGACCCGCTCGGCCACCCAGTGCGCGAGGCGCGGTGAAATCGGCCCCAGGGCGGCCAACAGCAGACGGCGGGTCCATTCTCGTCGCCAATGGAACAAGGCCATCGCCGCGAACGCCGCCGAGAACATCGCCACCGCCGCGCGAGCGGCTCCGGGAACCGCAGCGGCTGGGACCGGAAGCTTGCCAATGTGGTCCGGCAGCGGCTCCAACGGCTTCGCGTAATGTAGCGCCAGCAGCAACAGCACGCTGAGCGAAAGCCCATCGATGATGCGTTCGGCAGCAACCGTCCCCGTAGCCGCCCATCCGGAGAGCTCACCGCGGGTGCGGATCAGCAGCGGCCGGACCAGCTCGCCACTGCGAAATGGCATGAGCAAGATGGCGCAGAAGCCGATCAGCGCAACCCGCAGCGTGCGGCCGAAGGGCACTCGGTGAATCGCCAGAAGCAGCCAATACCAGCGGCTCGCTCGTAACCCGTGCACCACCAGACAAATTCCAAGGTATGCTGCCACCGTCCACCAACGGACCCCACCAAACGAGCGCCGGTCGGGTATCAGCGGCAAAGCGCCGCGATGCAGGATCCACACGAAGGCGGCGCCGATGGCCAAAGAAGCCAGCAATTTTAGGAAATGGCGCCTCCACCAACTCTCCGCAAAACGGGCCGAGTCGACCTCAGTGGGGGATGGATTCGGTGCGCGCAACGCTCGCGGGCCTCGTTGGGGATTCGCCCTTGTAGCAGCTGCTCCGCGTTCGCTCTATAGCGGCTTGGGCAGCGGCTCTGCCCGGGCTACCCTCCGGCGCAACACACCCTGACCCATGCCGAGCCCGCTACTAGAGCTGTTGCAACGCCGGCGTGTCATTGTCTGCGCGGGCGCTGGCGGCGTCGGCAAGACCACCATCGCTGCGGCACTGGCTCTGGTTGCGGCTCAGCGGGGCCATCGCGTGTTATGCCTGACCGTCGATCCGGCGCGGCGGCTGGCGGACAGTCTTGGCTTGGACCCGACGTGCACCCTTCCGCAGCGAGTGGAAGAGGGGCGATTGGTGAGCGCCGGGCTGGAGATGAGGGGAAGCCTGACCGCGTTGATGCTGGACACCAAGAGCACTTTCGACGCTCTGATCGAGCGACAAGCGCAAAGCGCCGCTGCTCGCCATCGCATGTTGGAGAATCCGCTCTACCGTTACATCGCGACGAGCCTTCCCGGCACTCCCTCCTACATGGCGATGGAAAAGCTTTTGGAGGTCAAGCGCGATGGCAATTACGACCGCATCGTGCTCGACACGCCCCCCACCAGCGACGCTCTGGAATTTCTCAACGCCCCGGCGCAGCTTTCGGACGCGATCGACAATTCCACGGTGCGGTGGTTGGTCGAGGCATTTCAGAGCTCACGCCGGTTGAGCTTCAATCTGGTGGCACGCAGTGCAGCGGCCATCTTGCGTGGCATGAGCCGGCTGACGGGCAGAGGGTTTCTGGAGCATGTCGCGGAATTCGTGACGGATTTCAATCCGCTGTTCGGCGGGTTCGGGGAGCGAGCCAGAGAGGTGGCGCGCGCCTTCCGAAGCAAAGAGTTTGCTTATGTGATCCTGAGCACGCCGGCGCCGGTTGCGCTGCGTGAAGCTCGGGCATTTGCCGAGGCGCTATGGGCGCAGCAGATGCGGGTGGATGCGTGGATCGTCAATCGCGTGCACTTCGCCGCCCGCGCCCAACCCTCGCTCGAACAGATCCGCGAGGCATTGTCCGAAGCCGGCTCGAGCCCTCTGGTTGGCGACCAGCCCAGCTCCCCGGGGCCAGACGGAGACCATTTGGCACGCGCTGTCCGTCGTGCTTTCGAGGAAGAGGCGCTGCAGGCTCACTTGGATGCGAGCCACTTGAGCCAGTTTTCCGGCGACCTCCTCAGCTTCCCGGAGCAACGCGGAATCGTCAAGGTGGTAGTCCCGCATTTCGGAGTGGACGTCCACGACTTGAAGGCGCTCCACGCGGTGGGCCAATGCCTTTCCAGGTAAGGGCGCCGCGGATCAGTCCGACCGGCGGGAGCGTTTTCGATAGTGAACCACTAACGGGACCGCCTGGAATCCAAAAGCTTTCCTGATTTGGTTGGTGACGAAGCGCTGGTAGCTTTGCGAGATGCTCCCAGGGGCACTAGTCATGGCAACGAACACGGGCGGGCGCGTCTCTGCTTGAGTGATGTAATAAATTCGCGGAGCGCGGCCGCCGCGAGTTGGGGGAGGGTGACGTTCCAGCGCCCGCTCGAAAAACTGATTGAGCTGAGAGGTGGGAACGCGGCGGCGATATTCGTGAGCGGCTGCCACCACAGCCGCGACCAGTTGGGAGAGTCCGTGGCCAGTCTTGGCGCTCACCTCCACGATCGGCACCCAGCGTGCGAAACCGAGCTGCTCTTGGGACTGCTCGGCTAGCAGCCGCCGGGCGCGGTTCGACAATAGGTCCACCTTGTTGAGCGCGACGAGGGCGGCGCGCTGACGCTCGCAGCAAAGGCCCAAAAGCCGCGTGTCCTGCTCCGAGATCCCTTGTGTCGCGTCGCACAGCAGTACCACCACCTCCGCCCGGCCCATGGCCCGCAAAGCGCGGAGAACGCTGGCTGCCTCCACTCCTGCATCGACGCGGCTTCTTCTCCGGATGCCGGCGGTGTCGACCAGCACGAACGGCTCTTCCTTCCACACCACCCGGCTGTCGACCGGGTCGTGAGTGGTTCCCGGTCGCTCGTCGACCAGTGATCGCTCTACTCCGATGAGCCGATTGACCAAAGAAGATTTTCCCGCGTTGGGGCGCCCAATGACCGCAACTCGCGGCTCGTCTTCGTGAGAGGCGTCATTTTGGGAAGGTTCGAAGCGGCTCACCAGCTTAGAAACCTGCGCCGCCAGCTCTCCAGTGCCCCGACCATGGAGCGCCGAGACTGGATGGAGCTCGGGGATGCCCAGCGAATAGAGGTCCATTCCGGCGTCGCGGGTTTGGTCGAGCTTGTTGGCGAGGTACAGAACTGGCCGACGGCTTCGGCGCAAAAGCTCGACCGTTTCGTGATCCACTGGAGTTGGCGGCGCGCTCCCATCCAGCACACAGAGCACGACGTCGGCCTCCTCCACTGCGAGCGCCACTTGCTGCGCGATGTTTTGGCTCAGAGGATCCGCGTTTTGTGGATCAAAGCCGCCGGTATCGACCAACACAACTTCGCGGCCAGCCAGGTGCGCGGCGGCGTATTTTCGATCGCGCGTGACGCCGGGAGCATTATGCACGATGGCCAGCGAGCGCCGCGCCAGGCGGTTGAATAAAGTGCTTTTGCCGACATTCGGTCTGCCGACAATGGCCACCACCGGCGTCACGATAGGGCCCGTCGGTTCGCAATGCGATCGAATACTTCGGGCAAGGCCCGCCCCGACTCCGGCTGCGTGTAGCCAAGCTCGACCAGTTGGCTCGGTAGGTTCTTCCATCTGGGATCGACACGCACGAAGAGCTCCAGGCGGACCTTGCTTCCGAGAAACTTTTCGATGCGCAGTCGGGCCTGTGTGCCAATGCGACGAATTTTCTCCCCGGCTTGACCTACCAGAATCTTACGCTGGCCCACCTTTTGCACCCGAAGTGTCGCCTGAATCAGGGTGGACTCTGGTGCTTGGTACATGGCGTCCAGGTCTACCGCTACCGCATGGGGGATTTCTCCAGAAGCGCAGTGGAGCACCTGCTCGCGCACGTATTCGCGCACAAAAAAGCTGACCGGGCGGTCGGTCAAAGTGTCGGCGTCGTATGCTGCCGGTCGCTCAGGCAAGAGGAGCTCCAGCTCACCGAGCACCCGCTCGGCGTCCGCGCTGTGGAGCATGCTCACCGGTAGGATGGCCTGAAAATCGGCGAGCTTGGCAAGGGCGTCCATAAGGGCCAAAAGCTTGTTCTTCTGGCGCAGTCGGTCCACCTTATTGATCACCAGGAGGCGCTGAACGGAGCGTTTCGCGAGCTCGCTACACAGTGCGCGGTCTTCGGCTAAGGCGGGCGATTCTGGGAGCGCGCCCCTGGAGTCGAGGTGTTTCCCCCGACGTTCCAGGCCACAAACGTCCGTCATCAGCAGTACCACATCCGCCGATCGGGCGGCTTCGAGAGCGTTCTGATTCATGCGCCGCCCGAGCTCCGAGCGCGGCCGGTGCAGTCCTGGAGTGTCCAGAAACGCAATTTGAGATGTCGGTCGGTGTACCACGCCCAATAGAACGTCCCGCGTCGTTTGCGGCACGGGCGATACCACAGCCAGCGCCTCCCCCAGTGCCGCGTTGAGCAGGGTCGTCTTGCCCACATTGGAGCGACCTACAACGGCCACCGTGCCGAAACGCATGCGGCTTTGTAGCGCTTACCGGCGGGGAGTTCACTGGGTTTATGCGTCGTCGAGCCCATGCGCTATAAACGCCCCGTGCAAACTTCGGCCGTTCGGCTGGATACCGAGATCTTCGAGCAAACAGCCACTTTAGCGTCGACGATGACCGGCCAACCGGAAACCCGTAAGGTCGAAAAGTGGCGGATGCTTTCGGGCGTGGCGCTCGCCACAACCTTGGTCAGCTTGTTTGCTACGCTCGGCGCGAGCGGCATCTGGGATCCGCCCGAGCTCGAAGTTGCCGATCTGTCGCGCCGCATTGCACTGAACCTTCTCGGCGCGCACGGGCTGGCGATAGAGGGAGGGGATAACACGGTTCCGACCCAAGGCGCCC
>DASXTY010000247.1:0-1607 GCA_036505155.1 Polyangiaceae bacterium
GCGTTCGCGCAACTCCTTCTGTGCGACGTGTTGGTCGCGCTGACCGACCAGGGAACACCGCGCGGCACGCTGATCGAGATCGGCATCGCGCTCGGTTTGGGAAAGCCGGTTGTCTGGGTATCCGGAAAGAACGGCGAGGGCCGGAACATATTCGATTCGGACTTTCGGTGCGTGCGAGCGCAGCCCCCAATCGATGGGAAGACCTTGCTCGCTGCAATCGAGCGGGCACTCGAGCGTGTGCGCGTGGCGGGGAGCGCGGAGGAATGAGCGAGACGGAGCTCAGCCTGGGCGTGGCTCATGTGCTCGAGCGACTCGGCTGCATCGTGATTCGCGTGCACTCCGGCCAGGTGCGAGTTGGCGGAGGCTATATGCAATGCGCCCCATCCGGCACGCCTGACCGACTCGTGCTGATGCCCGGCGGGCGGAGCTGCTGGCTCGAAATCAAAGAGAAGCACGGGAAGATCTCTATCGATCAAAAGATTTGGATGGATCGGGCGGCACGCCTCGGTCACCGGGTCGCAGTGGTGCGCTCGGTGTCTGAGGCGGTGGACGTGATCAAAGAAGCGATGCGCTGAATGGGAGAGTGCACATGCGGTCCCAATTGTCTGGTCAGCGTTACAGTGGGTCAGCTGAACGCACCCGAGGGCCGACCAAGCAAGACAGTGAAGGTCTGCTTGGCCTGTTGGCTCGAGATGACGAGTGCGGCGAGGAAGAGGGGAATATCGATTGGTGCCCGTGGTGCGGGCAAGAAGGAACCGAAGGGAACTTCTGCGATACGTCGTGCCTGAGGGCTTACTGGCTGGACGTGAGGCAATCGCGATGATCGAAATCAAGGAAGAGTTTCTCACCTGCGACAAGCTCAAGCGCGCAATCAAGATGGCTGGTTACGAGGCTCTCGCTATGTGGCTCGCGCTCAAGGGATATGCCGCCAAACATCCGAACGATGGATTTATCCCGGACGAGGATATCGACGCGCTCGACGGCGCGCCGCGGAACCCTCACAAGGCACTCAAAGCCCTGCTGGAGTGCGGCCGACGGGAACGCGATGGGAGCCGAGGGGCGGGCTTGGTTGATCAAGCGGAGCTTGGCTGGCAGCTGCACGACTACCTGGACCACGCTGCTTCCAAGGAAGAGGAAACGGAGCGTCGGCGCAAGGCACGGGAGCGCAAGCAGCGCTGGAGACAGGAGCGGTACCTGTCCCGAGATGTCCCGCAGGACATGCTGAGACATTCAACGAGACATCCAGCGGGACGACAGGGGGACATGGAGCGTGACTGTCCCGTGGGACGCGATGCGGGACTACGCGCGCAGGCGGGCGCGCGCGCCACGCACGCGCGGGGGCGCCCGCGTCCCCAACCCAACCCAACCCAACCTGATCCATCTAGAAAAGAAGATCCTAAAGACCTGTCAGGCAGCGCGCGCGCTACGCCGCCAGATTCTTCCTCCTCCTCGCCTGATCGGCGATCATCGATCCTTCGATTCGAAGCATCTTTGGTCGGAAAGCTCTCGCATCAGCGAGAAGACGTGCACCGGGTTTTCGAGCGGTTCAAAGCCCTGGCTGGGCTTCAGCACGCCAGTCTCGGCGGCTATGCGGACGCTCGAGCCGA
>DASXTY010000248.1:0-3864 GCA_036505155.1 Polyangiaceae bacterium
GGGGGGGGGGGGACTTTCAACTACATCTGTATGGCGCATGATGTCCTATCGACACCCTAAAGTACTGGACTCATTTCGGTGGTTAGTTTTTCGGGGGCGTTGGTCCCCGCGATTCACCCGCATTTTCCAGTTTGATTCCCCTCTTGAAGTGGTGGTTAGGGTTCGAGCGATGGTAGGCTCGCGGTCAAGACGCTGGACGAGCTGGTGGATTTCAGAGGGCGACGCCCGCGACTTTTGATTGTCGGAGGCTGTCCAGCGCCGCTGCGGCGGACTCTGAAAGGAGCGTACGAGGTCCACGATAGCGCTCTGGTTCCAATCGGCGCCATGCATGACGTAGACGTCGTGATGTTGGTGGGACCTCGCGGAGCGGACCGCGGATGGCATGCGCTCGTGCACTCGGTGTGCGAAGTGCGAAACCACGGGTATCGAGCCGTTATCTTGGTGCTGTCGACGACGAGCAGCGAGTCTGCCAGGCTTCGATGTCTGCAATCGGGAGCCAATGCCTTTCTGCCGGTGTCGGTGAGCGCTTCAGTGCTCCTGCTGAAATTGGTTCGACTGCTCGAGCTTTACTGGAGTCGGCCCAGCGAGGCGCTGGAGCTGGAGCGTCAGGAAGATCAGAGCTGGTCGGTGGAGGTTGTGCAGAGCACGTTGCACATCAATGGCTTCACCGCGAAGTTTTCGCCGTGTCAGTTCCGCGTGGTCGAACAGCTGATGCGCAGGACTGAAAAATGGCTACACGCCGATTTGCTGCTGCGCGAGGCGCTCGGTGTGCGCGCCGTCGACTCGTCACGCGTCAAGTTCCACGTGAGCCGGGTGCGGCAGCGCGCTGGTTTGTTTCGGTGGTTCCTTCACGGCGCCCCGCATCGCGGATACATGTGGAGCGTCGATGCGTGCGATGAGAGTCATTGCCAGGATCACCTCGTCGAGCGCGCCCGCGACCTCCGTTGGGCTGCGGTGGCGTACGGCACTCCACCGGGCCGAGCTCTTGGAGTTCGCAGCCGCGCAGGGTGAGCATTGGAAGCTCGGCGTAACGTCGCCGCGTGTCGAATTGCCCCTTCGGCGATTTTCGGGTAGGAGCGGTCGCGTGACCGGCGCGAGAGCACGCATATGGGCTTGTACGCTGTGCCTGATCGCATGTAGCGGACACCGATCGGCGCCCCTCGCAACCGCTCCGAAAAGGCCGCTCCAGCCTACTTTGGTCGGCTCGGCGTCTGGGGCGCGTGGGGCGCCGTCCATCCAGCTCGCGGCTTTTCAGGATGGAAAATCGCTCGGGGGGACCCCTCTCATCCTACAAGTCGGCAAGGACTACCCGTCTCAAAGTTGGATTGGTTATGCGACGCTGCTCGCCGAGCTCTTGAACACGGGCTCAACACCGCTGAAGCTCGAGCTATCTCTGCAAGCGAAACCGGGCGCTTCGGAGTTTGGCGAAAGCGTGACCTATGCGGCGACTTTGGCACCGGGCACGCGCGCCACGTGGAGGATTCCTCTGCTCCATCTGCGGTACTCGCGCGCCCGCGAATGGCCGTCGCAAGCGGGGATTACGGACATGGAAAGTGAGGGAGCCCTCCCATCGCTTGGAGTCGGAGCTATCCGGTTGATGGCACGCCCAGACGGAGCCGCCCGGCTCATTCGGTTGGAGCTAAAAGACCGCGTTGTCGCGCAGGGTTGGGTGGATCGCTATGGGCAGCGCTGCTGTCTCGAATGGCCCGGGAAAATCGGAAAGGACGGAGACCTTGTAGCCGCCGAAAATCGGGAGCAAGACGAGCTGAAGCAGAGCCCCGCCGATCCGAACCTGGACGAGTACCGCGCTTGGAAGGAGCGACCGGCTCGCAAGGCGACCCGGTTTTTTCGAGTTGAACGCATCGACGGCCGCTGGTGGTTCATCGCACCGAACGGGCGACTGTTTTACGCGCAGGGTATGGACAGCGTGGTTGCGGGTATTGACCATCGTCTGGATGCCGCGTCCCACGGTGCGTATGCCTGGCTCCCGCCAAAAGATGGGGATTTTTCGGCGGCATGGGGACATCCGCCAGGGAATATCAAGGACGCCGAGCCCGATTGGCCGAGCTTCTACCGGGTGAACCTGATCCGAAAATGGGGACCGAGCGCGATGGATCGCTTTCGGGAACGTGCGCTGTCGCGCCTCAGCGCCTGGGGTTTCACCTGCCTGGGGAATTGGAGCGACGAGAAATTGCTGGAACAGCGAAAGTTTCCGTATGTGAGCGTGGGGCCGCAGACTTGGAAGCTGTGGGACAAGGTCAGCTACGTTCTGCCCCAATTTCAGGACGCGTTCCATCCGAACTACGAATCGGGAGCGCGCGAAGTGAGCAAGGAATTAGCCCGGTACAAGGATGACCCCTGGCTCATCGGGTATTTTTTGGAAAATGAGCTGGACTGGGACGAATTGCCGGTGGGCGTTTTCAAGCTTCCGGAAACCGCTCCCGCGAAAGCCTGGTTTTTGAAGCTTTTAAAGAAGCAATACTCCTCCATTGCAAAGCTCAACGCGGCGTGGAAGACCAACGCGACCAGTTTCGAGTCGTTGCGCTGGCCCGAGGACCGCGAACCCACCGCTCTGGCGCGCAAGGACATGGGCAAGTTCATGAGTGAATTTGCCGAGCGCTGGTACGGGGCATGGTCGCGTGCAATGCGGGCTGCGGATCCTAATCACCTGTTGCTGGGTGACCGCTACGCGCACGAGCTCGAGTGGGAAGAGGTGGTCGCCGCCTGTGCCCGCCACATGGACGTCATCAGCATCAATTATTACGCCAATGAACCGCCGCGCAGGATTTTCGAGCACTACGCCGAGCTTGCAAAAAAGCCCCTGCTCATCGGCGAATTCGGTTTCAATAGCCTGGACGCGGGCTTGCTGACGGCTGCGGTACCGGTTTTGGACCAGCACCAGCGGGGGGTTGGCTACCGGTACTATTCAGAGCTTGCCGCTTCCATGCCGTACGTGGTGGGTGCGCACTATTTTCAGTACCTGGACGAACCCGTCACCGGTCGCTCGGACAGGGAAACCTCTTTCAACGGTTTCGTCACGGTGGCGGACACCACTGCTTCCGAATTGGTGCGCGCCGCCCGCGAAACGAACCCGCGCCTTTACCGCGTTCACGCGGGCGAAGAAAAACCCGGCGGAACGGAGCCTCGACGTTGAGGTACGCGATGGGACGATCCCGGGGCGATCAATGCGCCATGAACAGACTCGCCGCGATCCCAGCCAGAATGGCTGCCAAGGCTGCGACCAACGCCGCCGCCACCCACACGCTTCGCGTTCGAGCTGACAGTGCTGCGCGTGCGTCGGCGTCCGAGGTGCGCGAAGGCGGCACCATGGCGTCCAGCGTGTCGCGGTAGGGCAGGTCCGCTTCGGGGCCGGGAGGCGGAAGCGTCCCCGCAACATCCATCGGATGTCGCAGCGCCCGCTCCAGGGCCTGCGCCATAGATCGGGCACTCGGGTAGCGTTGTTCGCGGCGCTTGGCCAGCGCGTGCAGTACCACCGCATCCACCGCGGGGCTGATGGAGCCATTCCCCGAACGGCTCGACGGCGCCGGCGGCTGCTCGGTAAGGTGCGCGGTCATCACCGCGATTGGCGTATCCGCCTGAAACGGGACCTGACCGGTGGTGAGCTCGTACAGGATTGCGCCCAATGCGTACACATCACAGCGTTGATCCACTTCCTCTCCGCGCACCTGTTCGGGCGCCATGTACTCCGGCGTTCCAAACACCATGTTTTGTTGTGTGAGGGCGGTCAGGGAATCACTGGCACCCCGTATGACTTTGGCCATGCCAAAGTCGAGAACTTTGGCGTGATCGCCTCCGTTGCGCTTCTCCACGATGACATTGCTAGGTTTCAGATCCCGATGCACC
>DASXTY010000249.1:0-1581 GCA_036505155.1 Polyangiaceae bacterium
CTGGACGGCTTGTGGATGGACGCTCGCCGGGTCTCGCTGGGCGAGGATCCAAGTGATACGCGTAGACCGGTGCGCCAGTCATCGCCCAGACTGGACTAATCGGTGCGCTTGGTGGTGATTGCTGCCGGCGTTCTCAAACCGGATCCATTGCGCAAGGTCGCGGACGAATACAAAAAGCGACTCGATCGCTGGGTGCGGTGCGACGAAATAGAGGTGAAGAGCACCACGGCTTTACAGCGCAGAGTGCCCAAAGACGCCCTTACCGTCGCGCTGGAAGTCGACGGTGAACTCTTATCCAGCGCGGGATTTGCGCGAAAGCTCGAGCTCTGGGGTCGCCAAGGAAAAGGAGTCGTGGCTTTTTTGGTGGGTGGCCCAGATGGAATTCCGCCTTCGGTTTCGAGCACCGCGGCCGCACGCCTGAGTTTGTCTTCCATGACCCTGCCGCATCGACTCGCTCGCGTCGTATTATTCGAGCAGCTGTATCGCGCCATGACCATCTTGCGAGGTGAGCCGTATTCGAAGAAGTGAGGTGTGGAACTACGGTTCCACCCGCCCCGGTCGCTTTCCAAAGAGCCAAGCGACGCCGATGGAAATGCCGTAGAGCACGCACAGCGCCCCCGAGAGGAAAATCTGGCTCATTACGTCGGGTGGGGTGAAAATCGCGCCGATGGTGAAGGCGATGACGATGAAATACCGAGCAAAACGCAGCATGTGCCGGTAGGTGATGAGCCCGGCTGCGGACAGGAAAAACACCAGGACCGGGAGCTCGAAAGCCAGTCCGAATCCAATCAGCGCTTGGGTGACGAAATCGATGTAGTCCCCAATCATCACCGTGGGTTTGACCTCGAAGCCCTGCACACCCAGCGGGCCGCTGAAACTCAACAGGAACCGAAAAGCCACGGGAAACGCCAGCTTCCAACCAAAATAACCGCCGCCCGCAAACAGTAGGCAGGAGCTCACCACGAACGGCACGGCATAACGCTTTTCCCGCGAATACAAACCGGGCGAGATGAATGCCCAAAGCTGGTAGAGCAAAATGGGAAGAGCGATCACCAAGCCGCCTAACAGGGCCAGTTTCACATACGCGACGAACAACGAAGCGGGCGCGGGAAAATGCAGCGCCGGTTTGCTTCCAAGCGCGCCGACGTTCCAAGCGCGAACGAAGGGAACGGTGAGCCATACCAAGAGCTTTTCTCGGTAGGACCAGGCAATGCCGGCGCCCACCGCGTACGCAAGCGACATCTTGATGATCCGCGATCGCAGCTCATCCAGATGCTCCCAAAATGTCATGGTGGCAGCCGACGGGTCTGCGCTCATGCTCGACTGTGTTCGCCGGCGTTCGCCGCGACGGGCGGGGGCTCCGGGCTTTGTTCCTTCGTAGGATCGGCGGCCTCGTCGACCAAATCATCGGGCAAGGCTCCGAAAGCGTCCGGCCCTTCCAGCGGATATTCACGAGTCGGGTCGAAGGTGACGGCTTCCGCGTACGGGTCACCCACCGAGTGGGTCGAGGGATAAGGATCCCGGTGCAACGAGCCGAACTCCCCGCGCAAGAGGCCCCGGAGCTCGCCCAATCCGCCGTGA
>DASXTY010000250.1:0-5705 GCA_036505155.1 Polyangiaceae bacterium
CGGTGCTCAATCCGTCAGCGGCGGCGCGACGGGCACCGGTGCTGTCGCAAGCGACGCGAGCGTTGGTGGCAGCGCTGGAGAAGCCAACAAGCTGCAAAGTTTTTACGCTTGTGCGCTTCGCGCCGGAATGGTCGTGCGCCCAAGTTGGCTTTGGATTCTCGCGGCCCTGTTGGCTGGCGCCACCCGGAGGGGGATTCGCAGGCGCCGGTGACGCGGGAATTTCACGCGGATTCGAACCGGCGCTTGGCTTCTTCCAAGATTTCGATGGTCTTGCTCGCGCCGACTCGGGTGACGCCGAGCGCGCGCATTTCGAGCAGCTTGTCCAAGTCGCGGACTCCGCCGGCTGCCTTGACCTGTACCCAGGGCGGACAATGCTCTCGCATGAGCTGGACATCCTCGATGGTGGCCCCGCCGGTCCCGAAGCCGGTCGAGGTTTTCACCCAATCCGCGCGAAGCTCTCCGCAGATTTCACACAGCCGCCGCTTCTCATCGCCATTCAAGTAGCAGTTCTCGAAGATGATCTTGATCTTTTGACCTGCCGCGTGGGTTAGCTCGGTGAGAGTCTGGATCTCGGTGCGGACCTCCGCCCAAGCCCCGCTCCGAACCCAACTAATATTGACCACCGCGTCGAGTTCCTCACCGCCATCGGCGAGGGCTTGTTTGGCCTCCGCAATCTTGGCAGCCGTGGTGGTGCCGCCGTGGGGAAACCCAACGGTGGTGCTGGCCTTGACGCCGCTTCCCAACAGGATTTCAGCGCACTTTCGTAGAGCAAAGGGCATGATGCAGACGCTTGCCACATCGTATTTGCGCGCGAGCTCACAACCGGTTTCGAGGTCGCTTGCGATGAGCGTTGGGGAAAGGAGCGAGTGATCGATGAGCTTCGCGATATCTCGGTAGGTGTACGGGATCATGGGCTCCCAATGGTCTGACACGGCCCTTCAGCGCTGCATCCGGATATCCGGACTGGTAGTCGGCGGCTGCTGCGGGCTCGGGACGCGCGTTCGTGCCGGGCTGCGACGGGTTGCAGCGGGCGCGGATTCCGAGCTCGCTACTGCGGGGGCGGGCGATTCGGCGACCAGCGCCGCCAGCAATCGCACATTTTCCTGCGAGTCCCCCTGAACCACGGTGTACGGCTGATAGCCGGCGTGCCGCAGCGCCAACGTGCGCGGGCGAGCGCGGACGTCGGCCTTGTCGATGGTGATAGAAAGCGGCGTGCGCCCTAGATCATGCGTCCCCTCATACACTTCTGCACCGCTCGGAACCGACTCGATGTACAAGACGAAGCTCGAGGCGGCGACCGCAGCCGGCCGCGCTGGCTGGGCTAGCGCCGGATCCGCTGCCGATGCCGGCGCGCTGCCGCGGACTCGCGTCAGCACCACCCCCCCCAGCGCCAGGGCAGCCACTCCCACGCCGATGAGCAGAACCGTGCGCCCGCTGCGGGCCCGTTTTTCGGGCTCGGCAGTAATTGCACCCGCTTCCCGCAGGGTGCGCTCGCCGGAAATGCTTCCGTCCCTGTTGCTTGCGCCGCCTTGAAACTGGATGACCTGACTTTGACTCGCAGCCAGGGTCGGCGCATCGGAAAGCCCGCTCGGCACGCGAACCTGAACGCCTGCAAGTCTGGTGCTGACCCCACGCCCGCTGGACTGCAGGCTCGCGGGCATGCTGCGGCGAAATGGCGTCAAGGCAGCCCTGAACTCTTGCACTGTCTGAAAGCGTCGCGCCGGATCTTTCTCCAGACAACGCAGCACCACCGCCTCGAGCTCCGGGGGAGCGTCAGGACGGTATTCGCGCAACGGAACCGGCGCATCGGCAGCGATGGCGGCGCAAATACCGGGGAGGGTATCGGCTTTGAACACCGGCTCGCCGGTCAAAAGCTCGTGCAAGATCACGCCCAACTGCCAGATGTCGGAGCGGCCATCCACGGTTTTCGCATCGCGGACTTGCTCCGGTGACATGTAGTAGGGCGAGCCCATGATGGTGCGCGTGGCCGTGAGGTTTCCTGGAATGGATTCATCCGGCTTCAAGGCTTTGGAAATGCCGAAGTCCAAGACCTTTATCAAGGGTGAGCCGTCCGAGCGCTGCAGAACGAACAAATTGGCAGGCTTCAGGTCGCGATGAACGACGCCGTGTTCGTGCGCTTCCTGGATCGCGTCCGCCGCTTGCATCAAATATTCCACCGACTCGGCGATGGATAGCGGGCCGGCGGTTTCCAGAAGCGTCGCCAGATCGACCCCGCGCAAAAGCTCCATCACGATGAAGGGATAACCATCCGGCAGCGCGCCCATGTCGTAGATGCGGACCACATGGTCGCTCTGCAGCCCTGCCGCCGCACGCGCTTCTCTCAGAAAGCGAGCGGTAGCTTCGGTGCGGCGAGAGTCCTCAACCGAGAGCAGCTTGATGGCAACGCTTTGGCCGAGCTGCAGGTGGCGCGCTTCCACGACCACACCCATGCCGCCCGTCCCGATCACCCGCTCCACCCGGTATTTGTCGGCGAGAACGTCGCCGCTTTGAAACCGCGTCGCGATGCGGGGAGGAACCCCTGAGGACCTTTGCGTTTCTTTGGCGTCGTTGGCTGCTCCCAAAGGAAACCTCCGAGTGTGACAGAGATTAGCTCCTCGCAGTCGCGGCGTCCATCGCGTTTTGGTCGACGCTCTATACCCAGATGTGACCGGTCGGTCACATCACGTTTACAAGACGATTACGGGACTGGTCCCCACACCCCTCGACGTGTTACAGGCGCCTAAGGAAAAGCGTGCCCCGGTTCAGGAACCCAGGCGGAACGGCTGAGAAACATGGCAATCAAGGTAGGAATTTTGGGCACCGGCGGGATGGCCAACTATCACGCCGAAAGCTTCCGCAAACTCAAGGGTGTCCGTCTCGCGTCGTGTTTCGACGTGGTGGCGGACAAGGCGCGGGCATTTGCCGAGCGGCACGGAGTGGAGCGAGTGGCGGAGAGCGCGCAGCAGCTGTGCGAACAGGTCGACGCGGTAGCGGTGGTCACTCCGGATCGTTTTCACCGCGAGGGGGCGCTCGCGGCGCTCGAGTCGGGCCGGCACCTGTTGTGTGAGAAACCGCTGACCACCACTCTGGAGGAAGCTCGACAAGTGGCGCAGGCATACAAGCGGGCGTCCAAGAGAGGCGTCATCGGAATGGTGAACTTCAGCTACCGTCGCTCGGCCGCGCTGCAAAAGGCGATCGCGATGGCCAAAAGGGGGGAGCTGGGCGAGCTGCGTCACGCACACGGCTCTTATTTGCAATGTTGGGTCGCAGCGCCGGTTTGGGGCCACTGGAGCACGGACACCTGGCTCTGGCGGCTGCAAACCGCTTCCGGTTCGGGTGGAGTGCTGGGTGACATCGGCTGTCACTTGCTGGATCTCGCCACCGCGCTAACCGGACAAGTGAAAAGGGCGCGTTGTCTTTTGGCAACCTTTCCCAAGATCGGCAAAGACGGAAAAGCCATCACCAGTTATGGGGGCAAAAAGCTGGATGCCAATGATACCGCCGTCATCGAGCTCCTATTGGAAAATGGGGCGACGGTGGTGTTGCACATGACCCGATGGGCGGTCGGACACCAAAACCAAATCCGGCTCGAGGTTCACGGTACTTCGGGCGCGCTGGAGTTCGACCTGGATCGGTCTTACGATCAGTTAAACCTGTGTGCGGGTAAAGACGTGGCCAACGCTCAGTGGAAAACGCTCGAACTTAAAGCCACGCCCAACAACTGGGAACGCTTCATCCGAGCCATCAAGACCAAAAAGGCGGATCAGCCCGACATCCTTCGGGGCGCCCAGGTACAGGCTTACCTCGATGGATGTGAGCGGAGTGCGAAAAGCGGTCGCTGGGAGGACATCAAACCCTGGGAGTGAGCTCCCGGCTCACTTTTCATCCGCCCACGGTAAGCTCCCCTTTCGAGCCCGCTCGGCGCACACTCGGGTGAATTCGGCGCCGAGAAATAGGATCTGCGCCGAATAATAAACCCAGAGCACCAATAGCACCACCGAGCTTGCCGCACCGTACGACGACGCGACCGCCGAGGTCCCGAGATATAAGCCCAGCGCCAACTTGCCCAGTGTGAACATCAAAGCGGTTGCAAATGCGCCCACCCAAACGTCACGCCACAGGATTTGCGCCTCGGGCACCACTTTGAAAATCAGCGCAAACAAAAGCGTGCCCACCCCCAGAGAAATGCAGAAGTTTAGCGCCTGCCACAGGGTCGTCCCCCCTGGGAGCGCGCTCTCGAAAAAGTTTCCAACCGCAGAAAGAACTGCGCTCACCACCAGCGATATCAAAAGTAGACACGCCACTACCACCACCATGGTGAACGAAATGAATCGCCGCTTTACCGCGCGCCAGATTCCAAAAATGCCGGGCTCAGGTCTGGCCTTTACGCTCCAGACCGTGTTCAAGGCCCACTGGAGCTCGCCGAACACGCCGGAAGCGCCGAGGAAGAGCACAAACACGCCCAGCAATGTACCCAGAAAGCTCGAGCTCGGACCTTTGGCATTGGCCACAACCGCCTGGACGGCTTGAGCTGCCTCGGGCCCCACCACCGAGCCCATTTCGTTGGCGATCTGCCCCCGGGCCGCGTCTTGTCCGAACACCAGACCTGTGATCGCGACGGCGATGACCAATAGAGGCGCGAGCGACAGGAGCGCATAACAAGCCAGAGCGGCCGCGAAACGCACCGCTTGATCGTCGTCCCAGCGTGTGACCGTCTGTTTCAGAATCGACCAGATTTCCTTGGTTTTCATGACCAGCAGCCAGTGTATTCGCACGCTCAGCAAGGGGCGGTCGAGTGTCGGGGTGCAAATTTCCACCAAGCGAGATTTCCGCCCGCTAAACGGGCTGACCCCGGGTCGAAGTTGCTGGTGCCGAAGACCCGTGGTACCCGTAGCCTCGTAGCTCTCTTAACGCCTGTAACTGGGAGGCGTCCATAAAATGAACAGAATTGGCCTTGGTGTGATCGGGGCTTTCTTGGGTCTGGCGCTGGCTGCGGCGTGCGGATCTTCCGATGAAAACAAAGGAGGCGGGTCGGGTGGTTCTACTGGGGGCATCAGCGGCTCCGGAGGAACTGTCACCGCCGGCAAAGGTGGCACCGGCGGCATAGCAACCGGTGGTGTGGGCGTTGGCGGAACGGCTGGCACGACTGGCGCAACGGGCGGCGTCCAAGCTGGCGGAACCGGTGGAATGCTCGCCGGCGGAGCAGCGGGAATGCCGGCGGCGGGCGCTGCGGGCGCACCGGCGATGGGTGGCACAGCGGGCGCTGCGGGTGCGGGTGGTGCCGTCGGGTGTCCGGGCACCGCGCCAACGGACGGAAGTAGCTGCACTGACGCGATGATCGGTTGCACCTACCCCGCGGGATCCGGGACCGAAACGCACTGCGCCTGCAGGGCGTTCTTGCCGCAGCAGTGGCAGTGTTACACCTGTCCGTCAGCGCAACCTACGGACGCCACTACTTGCGCCGGCTACACCGGGAACGGTGGATCGCGCTGTTATTACGGCAGCCAACAGTGCATCTGCACCGCAGGGAATTGGAACTGCGATGTGTGTCCGGCGTCGCAGCCGAGCGGCGCGTGCATGACCAACTACGCCAATTTCCGATGCATGTACGGGCAAACCATGTGCTCGTGCGTCGTTTTCGCCAACTGGACTTGCATCTAGTCTTCTTCCGATAGGTTTCTCATTATGACGAAAATCAACTTAGG
>DASXTY010000251.1:0-6045 GCA_036505155.1 Polyangiaceae bacterium
GGTGGTGCACGTAGACGCGACGACCGGGCCTGGACACTCGCTTCAGGCCCTGGAACGCGCAGTCGCGCTCGTCACTGTACTTTAAGGTCACAAACAGCGTGGGGTGCTTCTTTGGACCCACCTCCTCCTCGCGGATGTCCGCGAGGTACCCTTCGCTCTTGAGCACCTGCAAGATTGCCTTCTTGAGCCGGCTGGCGGGTATCCGAGTCGTGTCGTGTTTCGCCATGGACGCATTGCGGATTCGCGTCAACATGTCGGAAATGGGATCGTTGACCATCGCCTTACCAGCTTGCTTTGGTAACCCCTGGGACCTCGCCGCGCAGCGCGAGCAGCCTCAGGCAAATACGACACAGGTTAAAGTCGCGGTACACTGCGCGCGCCCTACCGCACACGTGACAGCGATACACTCGACGGGTTGAAAATTTCGTTGGACGATTGAGTTTTGCCCACTGGCAGGCGCTCGCCATATTTCAGCTCCTGAAAGGCATGCCAAGCCCTACGAGAAGCTCTTTGGCTTCCGCGTCGGTCTTCGCAGTTGTGACCAGGGTGACGTTCAAGCCCTTGATCTTGTCCACTTTGTCGAGGTTGACCTCGGGGAAAACAGTCTGTTCGCGAAGGCCCAGGGTGTAATTGCCGTCGCCGTCAAAGGCTCTGGGACTGGTGCCTCGAAAATCGCGCACCCGCGGTAGGGCAAGGCTGATGAGCCGGTCTAGAAACTCCCACATGCGTTCCCGCCGCAGCGTACATTTGACTCCGATGGGCATGCCCTGGCGGAGCTTGAAGGTTGCGATGGACTTTTTTGCGCGGGTCACCACCGGCCGCTGCCCGGTCAAAGCCATCACCTCGATCACCGCCGCGTCGATGAGCTTGTTGTTCTGCACCGCCTCCCCGAGCCCCATGTTGATGATGATTTTTTCTAGACGGGGCACTTGCATTGGGTTCTTGTAGCCGAACCGCTGCATCAATTGCGGCATGATTTGCGTGGAGTAGCGCTGGCTTAAACGGGGCACGATTTTGTCGCCCATGGTCATGATTCCGCCGGCGCGATGGGGACGCCGCTTTTGGCGATGCGCCGCTTTTTGCCCTCTTGTGTCTGAAAGGACACCCGGGTGGGCTTATTAGTTTGAGGGTCGACCAGCATGACCTTGCTCATCTGGATGGGGGCCTCCACTTCCAAAATCCCACCCGGCCGCTGTTGGGTGGCGCGGATATGCCGCTTGACCACATTGACCCCCCCGATGATGACCGAGTTTCGCTTGACGGAAACCCGCGTCACCTTGCCGCGCTTCGATTTGTGGTTCCCGCGGATCACCACCACTTCGTCTCCCACCTTGATCCGACGCATTAGAGCACCTCCGGAGCCAGCGAGATGATCTTCATGAAACGCCTTCCCCTGAGCTCGCGAGCCACAGGTCCAAAAATACGGGTTCCGATGGGTTCGAGCTGGGGCGAAATCAGCACGGCGCTGTTGTCATCGAACCGTATGTAGCTCCCATCCGGGCGGCGACACTCGCGTTTGGTGCGCACCACGACGGCTTTCGCTATCTCGCCCTTCTTGACCTTGCTTCCGGGCATGGCTTCTTTGACGCTGACCACGATCACATCACCCAGCCCTGCGTAACGCCGGCGCGAGCCGCCCAGCACCTTGATGCACTGGACCACCTTGGCACCGGAGTTATCAGCGACTACGAGCACTGACTCCGCCTGAATCATGTGCTGAGCTCCTGAGCCGGCCGATCGATGAGCCGGGCCACGGCCCATGACTTCTGTTTCGAAAGCGGTCGGTGCTCCACGATTTCGACTCGGTCCCCCACTCTATATTCGTTGTTCTCGTCGTGCGCCTTGTAGCGGCTCCGCACGCGAACATATTTCTTGTACACGGGATCCATTTTGGACCGGGACACCTCGACCACCACGGTTTTTTGCATCTTGTCGCTCAAGACCCGGCCGATCAGCCGGCGGCGCGTCGCGACTTTGCGCGGGCCTTTTTCGGTTGATGGGCTGCTCACGATTCGCTCCCTTGCTCGGCGGGGGTCTGCTTGCGTTCGTGCAGGATGTTCTCGATCCGCGAGATATCCCGCCGCGTCTTGCGCAGAAGGCTGGTGTCGTCCAACTGATTGGTGAAATTTTTCATTCGGTACGAGAAGAGATCGCGCTTCATCATGTTTCGAAGCTCGGTTAGGTCTTCGGTGGTGCGCTCGCGCAAGTCTTTGGCCTTCATCACAGCTCCCCTCGCACCAGCACCTTGGTTTGAAGCGGCATTTTGGCCGCAGCCAGACGGAAGGCAGCCCGCGCTTCGGGCTCGCCGACCCCGGAAAGCTCAAACAACACGCGCCCCGGCTTGACCACCGCAACCCACTCCTCCACCGCCCCCTTTCCGCTTCCCATCCGCACTTCCAGCGGCTTCTTGCTGACCGGCTTGTCCGGAAAGATGCGGATCCAGAGCTTACCGGCCCGTTTTACGTGTCGTTGTATGGCCATGCGCCCCGCCTCCAGTTGCCGCGCCGTAATCCAGCAGTGGGTCACGGCCTGAAGCGCGTAATCGCCGAAGTTTACGTTGCAGCCCCGCTGCGATAGGCCCCGATTCTTGCCTTTTTGCTGCTTTCGAAACTTGGTGCGCTTGGGCGACAGCATGGCTCACTCCGGAATGCGCCGGGCCTTTCTTTGCAGGACCTCGCCCTTGAATATCCACACCTTGACCCCGATGATCCCGTAGGTGGTGCGCGCTTCCGCCAATCCGAAATCGACGTCGGCGCGCAGCGTGTGCAGCGGAACACGGCCTTCGCGATAGGTCTCCACGCGCCCCATCTCCGCTCCCCCCAGCCGCCCCGCGCAACGGATGCGCACCCCCTTAGCGCCGTATTTCATGGTGGTGGTGAGCGCCTTTTTCATGGCGCGCCGGAAGGCAATGCGGCGTTCGAGCTGGGTGGCGATATTTTCGGCCACCAGCTGCGCATTGGTTTCCGCTTTGCGCACCTCTTGCACGTCGATGAAAACCTCGTTGTGGGTAAATGCCTGGACGCCCGAAAACTTGGTTTCTCCCTTGCCCACCGAGTCCAGGTTCCCGCTTTTCAGGATCTCGATGCCCTTGCCGCCCTTGCCGATCACCATCCCGGGGCGCGCGGTGTATACGATGACCTTGGCTTTGTCCGCTGCGCGCTCGATTTCGACGCTGGCGACGTTCGCATTATAGAGATATTCCTTCACCGCGCGTTTGATCCGGAGGTCTTCGTGCAGCCACTTCTGGTACTGCCGGTCCTCGTACCACTTGCTGGTCCAGGTCTTGATCACGCCCAGCCGGAAACCGTACGGATGTGTTTTCTGTCCCATGAAGTGGCCTTGCCCGATGCCTCGTCGTTACCGTTGGTCCAGCTCGATTTGGATGTGACTCACGCCCTTGGTGACCCGCGTGGCCCGGCCCTGCGCGCGCGGTCGCCAGCGGCGTAAATGACTGTTGGGCCCCTGGTCCACGCTGGCCCGGCTGACAAAGAGCGTATCAACGTCAACGTCGGCCCGGTGTTGGCGGGCGTTAGAAATGGCGCTCGCGACCAGTCGCTTGACGATGCCCGCGCCCGCGTTGGGCAGAAAATCGAGGAGCTCCAGCACCTCGCCGGCGTCCCGCCCTCGAATCAGATCGATGATGACTCGCGCCTTGCGAGGACTGATCCTTTGGAATTTGGCTTCGGCGGCAGCGATCATGAAAGGTGGTTTCCGGAATGAGATTCGCTCCCTTGGCCCGCGGCTCGCGCGGGTCAGGTGGGGGATGCGGTCCGCTGATAAAAAACCTGCGCTGGCCAACCTGGCAGCGCCGCGCGCCGCGATCCAAAGCGGCTGTCGGCGCCTTCGGCCGAGCTCGGCCGGCCTCAGGCATCGAAAAGGGAGGCCGCTACCTAGCAAACAGGCCGTCCCGGCGCAAGCCCGGAGCGTTTTCAGCCGGAAGGCACGCTAAACGCAAATCGACACAGCAGGAAAGTGTCCGGCTCGCGCGAAGGGGTCCCGGGGGCGGGGCCGTCCACCCCCCAGGAAAGGGCCGGTGCGCGACCCCCTCTCCGTGCTCGGGCTCAAGGGCCTTGGCAAGGAGGCCTGGCGCGACATCGACGCCGCCGACCACGTGGCCCGCGAGCGTAAGTCGTGGGATTGATCGAAGAACTGGGGGCCGGCCCGGTCGCGCTCGATACGGCGCCGTTCATCTATTTCATCCAAGAGGACGCGCGCTTTCTTCCTGTGGTCGAACCGATCTTTCACGGCATCGATAGCGGCCGCTGGAGGGCGGTGAGCTCGTCCATCACTCTGCTCGAGACACTCGTCATCCCCTATCGAGTGGGCGATCTAGAACTGGCAGAACGCTACGAAGCCCTGCTGACGCGGAGCCGGGGGCTCTACCTCGTGGATCTCAGTACGCCCTTGTTGCGCGCTGCCGCGCATCTTCGCGCCAAACTGGGAATCAAAACACCTGACGCGCTGCAGCTCGCAGCAGCACTGTCAGAGCGTTGCAGAGTCTTTGTTACGAACGATCGACGTCTGCCCGAGCTCCCGGGATTGCGTATTATCTCGCTGAGTACATACGTCTAAGACGAAGACCTATAAAACTACCGTAAACCGCGCGCCGGCTCTTATCGGCAATAGTTTGCCTCGGCCACAGTCCGCCGCGCTCTTTCCAGGAACTCCTGCACCTTCACCGGTTCGCCAGTGCGGCTGCTCTCGATGGCCGCGAAAACCAGCGCCACCGATTGCAAATTGTCCTCGACATTGGTCTCCATGGGCTCGCCGCCATCGAGCCACTTTACGAACTTTTCGAGCAGCCAGGTATTCGCCCACTTGGGTTGGTTGCGCAGGGGCAGCAATTCCCCATCGTGCTCGCGGTGGCTGCGCCAACTCGCGGAGCCATCGTAGGTGAAGCGCCGCAATTCGCGGCGATCGAGCACCAAGGTAGCGCCTTCACACTCGGCGCGGATGTATTCTTGCATCCAGCCGTTCAGGCCAATCGCATTGGTCTTGGCGCCTTCGTAGGTTGCCCGAGCACCGTTTTCGAAACGCATGCTGATGAGCGCCTGGCTGTCGCCAGCAAACTGCCCCCAAGTGGGGTTCCAGGTCTGCGCGTACAGAGTGTCGCACTTGGCGCCGGCCAGGTCGGCCAGAATGTCCAGGTGGTGCACGGCGCCTTCGACCAGGAGCGGGTCTTTGATCTCGTGGCGGAACTTGCCCCAGGCACCTGACTTCCGTCCGTCGCAAGTGAAGCGGCAGACCAGGTAGTCCACCGCGCCATGTCGACCGGATCGCAGATGACCGCGCAGGGTGGTTTTGTCCTGGTCAAACCGGTGGCTCATGGTGACTCCCATCTTCACGCCGGCCTTTTTCACGCCGTTTGCGATGCGCAAGCTGGCCTCCAGCGTGTCCGCGATAGGCTTCTCGGAAAGCAGGTGCAGACCATGTTCCAGCGCCTCGCTGGCGACCTCTTCATGGAACGCCGGCGGGACCACGATGATGGCGAAGTCCGCCCTGTTTTCGCGAAACGCGCGCGGCGTGTCCGTGTAACACTTCGACTCCGGCAGCCCCAGGCCCTCCTGCGCGTTCTTTAAGGCCAGCGGGTTCACGTCCGCCGCCGCGACCACCTCAACCAGACCTTCCTTGACGTTGGGAGGCAAAAAGTAGCGGCACCACGAATTGCCGTGCCCGCCGCAGCCGACCAAAATTGCTTTGTGCGCCATGCACTATCGGGCGAAGAGCGTCGGTGATAGAAGGTGCAAGGAGCTCCTTACGACGTCGTGCCGCTGCCGCGTGCGTCGTAGAGCTCGACGTCGACATCGGTCAGACCCATACGTGATCGTATACCACGACGGTCGAGTCAAACAAGGGTCGGACATGCGAGAAGCTTGTCCCGCGGCGGAGGCGGCACCTCCCCAGCCGTCAGAGCTCCACTCGCCGGACCACCGCGCGTGCGGTCGCCTACAGAACTGCCGTAAACCGCGCGCCGAACACCAGCCATTCGTGCAGGGCTTTATTGTCGATGCTGCCGCTTTGCGAAACGCCGGCACACGCAGCTCC
>DASXTY010000252.1:0-1675 GCA_036505155.1 Polyangiaceae bacterium
ACAATGCCCCGGCCGATCGCAGGTGGCAATCGGGGCCCTGGCTGCGCCTTGTTTCCCTTGCCAGCCTAGGTTATAGAGCCGCGACTTTTCATCGCGCCAAGGCGCGCGCATCGCGCGCAGGATGATCGCCCATGAAACCCGACCTGCATCCGGACTATCACACGATCAAGGTGGTGATGACCGACGGCACCGAGTTCACCACGCGCAGCACGTGGGGCAAGGAAGGCGACACGTTGCACCTCGACATCGATCCGAAATCGCACCCGGCCTGGACCGGCGGTCAGCAGCAGCTGGTCGACCGGGGCGGGCGGCTCTCGCGGTTCCAGAAGAAATTCGCGGGCATCGGGCTCAAGAAATAGCGCTTGCACCGCACGCGCCAAACCCCCCGCGCTTGCGCGCGGGGGGTTTTCTTTTCCGGAATCCAGCCCTCTATCTGGACATCGCTCAGGTTCCCGTTTGGTCCGCTTCGCCCCACCGTCGGGCCGGCGAAAGCTCGATTGTCTCCGAAATTCGGCTCGACAGTGACACGCGAGGGTCAAACGCGGACCTCGCCGCGTTTTTCGATCAGCGCCTCAGCGCGGGCGGGCAGCCGCGGTCGAGGCTGGTTTTGGTTCATCGCCCGCTTTCCAAGTTGCGAGCGGCCAGATATCGGGAACTTCACTGCCCTTGTGGGTCCAGGGGTCGACCGTCCAGAGTTCGTTGGTCCTGCGATCCCTGATCACTGCCGTGTTGTGGGGTCCCTCGGTGAACAGAAACCGAGACACCGGAGCGGCAATGGTATGGTGCCGCAACAATTTGAGCTGATCGAGAATGAGCAGCAGTGAATTCGTGTTGATGGTTGTATCGATGCAGTCGAATTGCCCGCGATTGCCGGCTAAGCCGACGAGGGGGCCGGCCCGCGCGACGCGCTTCGCAGTGCCGGTGCTCGGGGCAATGCGCTGTTCAAACCAGGCCTCGGTCCGTCCTATTGCGGCTCTTTCCGCCTGAGCCGACGCAGAGCCCGACGCCATGATCGCGGCGATCTTGGCGTGATCGGCGCTCCCGAGAGCGATCTCGGTGCGGAAGGCGCATCCGAAGCCGTGGCAAATGACGACGCGGGAGGGGCCGGGAGACGCGAGCGACCACTCCCTGAGCATGGCCATGACCGCGGGATCAACTTCGCCAGCGACGGCGGGCGCCGCAGCCAGCAGCAACGCGACGAGCACCATCGCGAAGTAGCGCACGCCCACCTCCCCGATGAAACCCCTGAACGACTCTACAAAGCGGCGGAGCCCGGGCAAAGGTGCAGCCTGCCGAAAGACACAGGGGTCATGTCAGTTTTCGGAAGAGCGTGACTTATTTGCCAGCCTGCCGGCGCAAGCGCGCTGGCAACTCACAGCTGACGGAAATAACAGGGCTTTTGGCGAGAAGCCTGCAGCTGGTAGTCCGATTACAGCAAGACCTAGGATCGAGAGCGACGCTCACCGGGCTTTCTCGATCGTGGCCGCCGAGTCCGGCGGGCAGGTTGCGACCAGCCCGCAACGCCAACCGATTTAGCTTCGCCCAATGCGTGCTACCTGCTTTGTGCGAAGCAGCACGGAGCGTTCATGCTCGATTAAGCCGCCGCACATTACGCTGGCACTCAAATGCGCATTTCCGGCCGCCACGCCAAAGCGTGGTCCTTAGCGGGATAGCC
>DASXTY010000253.1:0-6742 GCA_036505155.1 Polyangiaceae bacterium
ACTGATGAGGAAGACCGGTAGCGTCGGGTTTTCCTGGAAACGTTGAATGCGCTCGGTGCGATCGACGGTGCTGCCGTCGAGATATTCGTAGCGCACCTTGTCCTCGTCCAGCGCCTCGCGCACGAGCTTGAGCATGGAGACAAACTGACTGAACACCAAAACCTTGTGTCCCCCCGATTCGACCTCGTCGATGAGCTCACGCAGCGCGCTGAGCTTACCGCTGTCTTCGTGATCGAACTCTCGCGGAAGGCCCAGGAGCCTGGGGTCACAGGCGGCTTGTCGGAGCTTGGTGAGCCCGGCCAGGATGTGCAACTGGCTCTTGCCGACTCCCACCCGGTCGACTTCGCCCATCACCTGCGCCCGCACCTCGCGGAGCACCTGCAGATAAATGGCCTTCTGATCCGGGGCAAGATCCACGATCTTGTCGACCTCCAGCTTGGCCGGAAGATCCTTGGCGACCTCCTGCTTGGTGCGGCGCAAAATGAATGGATGGATGATGGCGCGTAGGCGCGCGGCCTGCTTCGAGTCGCCTTGATCGATGGGGCGCGCGAATCGTTCCTCGAACTTGGGCAGCGGCGGCAAAAGCCCCGGGCTGACGAACTGGTAAATCGACCAGATCTCGCTCAAGCGGTTTTCGATCGGAGTTCCGGTGAGGGCCAGTCGTCGGTCCGCATTGAGCTCCCTGGCCGACTGGGCGGTGGCGCTGAGTGGATTTTTGATGGCTTGAGCTTCGTCCAAAATCGCGTAATCCAGCCGCTGCTTTTTGAGCAGCTCGATGTCCCGTCGCAAGAGGGCGTAGCTGGTGATGATCACGTTGGCGTTTTCGAAGTCGTCTCGCTGCTCCTTGCGCCCGGCGCCGTGCCAGAGAGTCGTGGTGAGCGAGGGGCCGAAACGTTCGATTTCGCGCATCCAGTTGGTGACCACGCTGGTCGGCGCAACGATGAGTGCGCGGAGCGGCCGGGTTTTCCTCTCTTGTTTGAGCGACAACAAGAGCGCGATGGCCTGTACCGTCTTGCCCAACCCCATGTCGTCGGCGAGCACTCCCCCGGAGCCGATTTCGTGGATGAATCGGAGCCAGGACAGGCCCTGCTCCTGGTAAGGGCGCAGCACCGCTTTGAGGCCGCGTGGCTTTTTGGCTGCTTCGATCTCCTCGATACTGGCGAGCTTTTGGAATAGCTCCTTGACGCTCTGGGCCACCGAAGCTGAGCTGGCGTGCTGCAGCAGTTCCTGTATTCGGCCGGCTTGTGAGAGCGGAAGCTTTGCGTTCTGGCCGGCGGCGGCGATGAGCTCCACCTCGCGTTCCATCATCGCCTGCACTTTTTCCACGTCCAGCCGCGCGTACGAATTGTCCGATAGGCGCACGAATTTCTTTCGCTCCCGCAGGCACCGCTCGAGCTCGGCTCGATCCACTCCGATCCCCTCGCTCTCGTAGCTGATCTTCACGTTGAGCCAGTCCATGCCGCTGGACACGCGCACGTTCACCAAAAGCGGCTTGCCCCGCACTTGGGTGCCCAACAAGTCCTCTGGAACGTACAAATCCCATTGCTCCGGCAGCGAGCCGACTCCCTCGGACCAGAACTGGATTGCCTTCTCGCCTGTGGCCATGAAGGAGCCGCCGTCTTCGTCTGGGCTGAGCCCGAGTTCGAGCAGCGTTTGGGCTGCCTGCTGCTGGGCTACGATGTCGCAACGAATGCATTTGAACCGCTTTTGGCCTTCCTCCGGCGGCATGATAATGACCGGCTGAGATATGCCATCGGCGCGCACTTCGACTTCCCGTTCCCCATAAGCAGCGCGCAGAGAGACGCGAGCCTCGGTGAGCGAGCCGGAGGCCCGCATCCTGAAAACCGGCTCCATATCGATAACATCGGCAACCTGCGAAAGCTCCGGCAGTTGAGCGCCGATCTCCAGAGCGACTTTGGGTAGGCCACTGGTGATGATCCCGATGAACTCGAACGCCGGCTCGGCAATGGTCGGGCTCCTTAGCAGGCGACGCAGCGCTACCGGGGACACACGGTGATCGATGGGTCTGGCGATGCCTTCGGTGGTGTCGATATGCCAGCCCGGCGCGCCCTCGAACCAGCCACCGCTGGTCAACTGAAAACGCCGCGAATCGCTGGGTCGTTCGAAGGTTACTTTTGCAACGATGGTGTCAGCGCCCACCATTTCCAGGTCAAAACGCGGCTTGATCGCCTCGTCGGCGAAGCGAAGCTGCATCAGGGCGGGCTCGAGCAGCACGCGCCGCCCGCGCAAGAGAGGTAAGAGTTCGGATGCGTCTTCGCCGCGGATGTCAACCGCGGGATGCCGCGGGTTCCCGCTCTCGAAGCGAGACAATACCCTGAGAGCATTTCGGTCACCGGTCGGAGCAAGCGCTTGCCAGGCCAGAGCGATGCTCGGGAGCAGCGGAACGCGCGCATCCACATCCAGCACCGTTACCGTCAGCCCGCCCTGACGCACGTGCACGCGAAACTCCAGATTTAGAACGCGCAGAGTACCCTCCGGCGCAAGCCATGCCCCGATGCCCGTGGGCCGCGCGCTGGCTTCGATCGACGGCGGCGGCGGTGCAATACCTTGCGGTGCGCCGAACTGTTGAGATTGCCCGCGGCGGCGGCGATCTCGCCGGCGGCCCTGCTTGTTCGCGTCAACTGCGGACATCGCGTGAGTGGGGGGCGGAGCGGGCTGCGGTTCGCGCCTTGGGAGCTGCGCCCGCGCCTTGTTTCTAACCGTGATCAACAAGGCGGCAACGTGCTTGCAATGCTGGCCGGTCTTTTGAAAAGCCGGACAGGTGCAACTGGAGCTGATTCCCTCCCCACCCAGGCGAATCGCCACATCGTAGGGCTGCGGATCCGAACCCTTAACGCGACCATGTGCGCTCGATTCGTTGACGGCCACATCCTCGACCACTCGACGCTTCTCATAGTCCAGACCGCGCAAGAAAGTTCGCGCGCCCAAGAGGCGTCTGAGACCGCGATCGGAAAGGGTGGAAAGGGCGTCTGCTAACGACGACAAATGGTTTCTTTCTGGTCAGGGGTCATGCAAAATCAGGCAAGGAATGGAACAACCGCGAGTCCTATAACGGCGGTTGCCTTGGCGAGCAGCAGAGCGGCGGGGCCCGAGTTACCGAGAAGGTCCGCCAACGCACCTCCGCTAACCGATGCGTCGAACCCGGGGCCGTGTCCGCGAGATGCGTGGACGCGGCGCGCCGCGTCAAGCGTCGCGCGCGCCCCGTCGACCGCCAAGGCCGCCCCTAAGCCGGTCACCGAGGTGACCAGGACAAACGAGGTGAGGCCCTTGGCTGCCAGTCCCGGGTCGCGAGAGTGATACAGCAGGCTGAGGGCGATGCCAAGTATTGGCGCCGGGAGCAGAGCCAGGGCCGCGGCCGGCAGGGCGCCCCGCAGCGCCGCGGTACTCGCCGCTTCCACGCAGCCGCGATAACTGGGGGTGAGTGGGTCTTGGCCTTGGGCCGAGGGCCCCTGGCGCCCCACGCCCTCGAGCTCCCGCTCCACTTCGAGCGACACGGAAAACGCGCCGCGCGCTGCCGATCGCATGGCGGCTCCGGAGTATGCGAGCACGAACGCCCCTCCGAGGACTCCCATCCAGATGACGACGGGATAACCGTCGCGCCAATCGGCTTCCAAATTCGCCCCAGCCACAGACGGCAACGCGAGGGCGATGAGCAAGGCGGTCAAACCGCCGACGACAATGAGATACGTTTGGGCGATTGCGCTTGCGGAAAAACCGGCGTCGTCGAGGCGGACCGCACGTCGCCGTGCCTCGGCGCCAAAAAGGTCTTCTTGTCGATTCGTTCCTTCGGATTCGGAGCCGCTCAGCCTGGCCAAGGCGCGTGCATTCTCCGCGATGAGTCCAAAAGTTCCGATGGCCAGCATGTAAGGACCGGATGCGAGCATCGCCATGAGCGCTGTGAGCGTCGGGAGCATCCGACCCGAGGCCCCAAAGTCGCTGTCGCTCCCAAGCTGCCAAACCAAGGTCATGGCGATGGTCACGAGCGCGATGGCCGGCCATACCGATTGCAACCCGACGGCCAACCCCTGAGTCAGGCTAGCGGCGCCGCCCGCGCGCTGAGACTCCAGTACTTCGCGCACCGGCGCGAATCGCCTGAGTACGCGATAGCTTGCCAAGTGCGCCGCCACCGCCGACGCCGCAATGCCGAGCGCGCCGGCGGCGAAATAGCGGGGCCAATGAGGCGCCAGCCAGAAACTCGCTCCAGCCAGGCCACCCAGAGAAACGATGGCGGTGGTAGCGTGCCCTCTGCTGAGGGCAGAAAACGGGTTCTGGATATCCGTAGTGCGCACAACCATTATTCCAAAGCTGCACGCGATGACGCCAAAAGCTCGCACCAAAATGGGCAGAGCTAACAGTGCGAGTGCCTGTTTTGCAGAATCGGAAGCTCTGAGGGCGCGCGCTCCGAACACCACCGCTCCCACATTGGCGGCGGTCGAGCACACGAACCAGTCAGCGGTTCTTACAACTCCCAATCCAACATGATCACCCACGAGCTCACTGACAACTGCCGGGTTACGAGGATCGTCTGGTTCTTGTCGGTCGGCGGCCCGTCGCGCCCCCACCCCCGAAGTGTGGTATATAGACCCGCTCCGCTGAATGAGCAGAGCGGCGGCCACGGCGCCGAGCGCGTAACCGGAAAGCGACTCGGCGGCTTCGAATGCGAGCCCTGTCGCCGGACCCGGCGCTGCGGCAAAGCCGCCATGAATTGCAAAAATAAGGCAAAACATTGCGCCCACCCCCAGCGCGCTCAGCGCTTCGGCGACCAAAGCTGACGCGCCCCCGGCGCGCACCGCAATGCTCAGGGCTCGATCCAAACTGGCCCCTGCCGCGGCCGCGGTTCGCACGCCAGCCGAAAGCCCTAGGGATATACAAATCTGAGCGATCCCAACGGTCGAGCCCGCTCCGAGCAGAACTCCTACTGTGGTCCATAACGCGCGCTTCAGGCTGCCGTGTGGGTCACCCATCAATGCGAGCCCGGCATGCGTGCACAAGCTCATGAGGCAGAGCACTGCGGCGACCAACGCGACCAGACGGTATTGTCGTTTGGTGAAAAGCCCCACGGCTCGCTCGAGCCCCCGGCCCAAACGTTGCAGCTCGGCCGGCCCGGCGTCGCGCGTGACAACCCAGCGTCCCAGCGCCACTGCGAAGGCGAGCGCTGCGATGTGGATTCCGAGGACCAATACAAATTCGGTCACGTGAGCATTTTCGGGAGTTTCAGGGCGTTGGACCCTTGCCGGGGCGGATCTTCCGCGACAAGTCGCGCCCAAAAACACTCGGCAAGGCATCACCTTGCGGTCTAGGGAACCGGTCGCTCCCCCACCGGAGCGACGAGCACTTAGGGGACTAGCACGGCTTAGGGTCGCCGCGCAATGCCCAAAAAAGGTGTCGAAGAACGGGATACGCTCGAAAGGGTGCGGCGTTCATTGGAGGGCGAGGGCGCCCTCTTTAGACTGAATCACCATCAAGTGGTACTTGCTGAACTCGTTTTGACCGAGGGTGAAAAGGACTTCGATGAACAACCGGTAGGGGGTAGTCCGGTCCGCCACGATGATGGCCTCGGAGGTTGTCGGATCCAGGTGTTTGGCCCGGCGGATCAGGCTGTCGGTCTTGTGCGCGGCTTGGAGCGCGTTTCCAAGCGGCACGATGTAGAGATCGTTAGGTCCGTTGCGTTTGAAACGCGCGTCGACTCCGCTCTGCGAGAGCGATTCGCGACCAGGGAGCCTGAGCACCTTGGTGTCGCCCACCAAAATTTGAGTTTTGGAAACGGTGAGCAGGACCCCTTCCTGAGGTGGCTGAGTTCGAATGAGCGATGGCGCTAATCTGAGGTCGTCGCTCTGCGGCACTGCGGCGGTCGACTCACCCAGGGTCTTCAGCAAGAAGACCAGGATGATCACCATGATGTCCAACATGGCGGTGATGTTCAAAAAAGTGATCTCCGGTTCGGCGGCGTTTTTGCGGATGGACTTGCGAAGCTCCGCTTTGTATCTCGCCATAGAGGCGCGTGCAGGCTTCTCGCCACCAGGTGTCCGTTGGGTCAACGCGGCACCTTGAAGTTGACCTTGTCAAAGAGCAGCTCGCCGCTGCGCGTGGCGCGCACGGCGTCGATGACCCCGATGATGATTTCGTATGGCGTACCCGGATTAGCGGTAATGTACACTTGGTTTTCGTCTTTGAAATCCGCCGATGAATTCTTCAGGCTGCTAACGCACCGATTCAGAGCTCGATAGTCGTATTTGCCGCCTTGCTTGGGGATAGCGATGCCGGCACCGGGGCCCTGACACCCGGGCGCGACGTTGCCGCCCGCCGCCTTGATGGAAAATCCGTCATTTACTACCAGCACCGTCAGGTTCAGCGCCTCAGACTTGATGTCCGCCCGCACCGCGCTCCGGCTAGCCGGAGGGGTGGTCTCTATGCTCGCGGTGAAGGTGACGGCTACGGTGGCCAGCACGAAGATCAGGATGTTCACGATGATGTCGAGGAATGGAACGATGTTCAGCTCGCCTCCTTCTTCATCCGGGCTCAGCTCTCGCGGCTGGCTCAAACGGCGAACTTTTGCGCGCTGTGCCGCGCTGAGCTTTCCCGCATCCGGCATGAGCTTGCCCGCTCTTGTCTAATACGAGCCAGGACGCTGCGCTTGTTGAATGGTCAGCAGATTGAAGGTCCGCTCCATGGTGGTCTCCAGGTCGTGCTGAATTGCCTTGGCCCGCGTGTGCAGCACGAT
>DASXTY010000254.1:0-6062 GCA_036505155.1 Polyangiaceae bacterium
CGCATCGCTCAGCTCGCCTTGTTTCCAACCCGGCCCGTGGCCGTCGATGCCTTGGGCGTTGTCCTCCACCACCCACAAACGGTGTTTTTTGGCAATCTCGCTGATCGCCTTCATATCCGCGCTCAAGCCGTAAAGATGCACCGGCACGATGCCCTTGGTGCGCTGGGTAATGGCGGCCTCGATCTTGGAGGGGTCGATATTGCGTGTCCTTGGATCGCTATCCACGAAAACCACTTTTCCGCCCGCAATCCAGATCGCCTCTGCGGTTGCAAAAAAAGTGTTGGTGGTCGTGATCACCTCGTCGCCTGGCTGTAGACCCAGCGCCAGGAACACGAGCCACAGCGCGTCGGTTCCAGAATTGACGCCGCAGGCGTGCTTCAGGCCGAAATATTTGGAAAGGTCCTGTTCGAACTGACCCAGCGCGGGCCCCATCACGTATTGACTGCTCTCGAGCACGCGCAAGATTGCGTCGTCGATCGCCTTTTTGATGCCGTGGTACTGGCGCACATGACCGTAAAAAGGAACTTTGATTTCCGGCACTGTTCTGACCTTCCTTGGACCGCGAAATGGCGGTGAAAACCTGGCGAGGGAACCGGCGAGGGAACCGTCGCGGGCTCTCCTGGCACGGCTACGCGCCGAGCAGTATAGGCACAGTCGGGTGCGGATTGCCACCCTAAAACCGACTATGGTCGGCGGCTCAACCCGGCGCCTTCACCTGCTCGGCGACGTATTTGATGATATCGCGCGTCGTCACGATGCCAACACAACGCCCGGTGGAGTCCACCACTGGCAAGCTATGGTATTTTGCGCCCGCCAGAATTTCGGCGGCATCGGCAATCGTTGTATGCGGGGCGATGGTTTCGGGCTCTCGGGTCATCACCTGACCTACGCTCACCTCTGCCAAATTCGCTCCCGGGTGAGCGCGGTAATATGTGAGCAGATCGGTCGTGCTCACAATGCCGATCAGTTTTCGCGACTCAAGGGCGTCGACCACCGGCAGGTGATGCACATCGTGGCGGATGAACCAATCGTCTGCCTTTTTCAAAGAATCGTCGGCGGTGGCGACGATGATGGGATGACCACCCTCCAACACGCTGAGCGCAAGCCCCTGCATGATGTGTTCAACCGTTCGATCCACCTGGATTTTCATGGGGTCTCCTGGGAGGTGAGCGCTTGGGCGCCAGACCAAAATAGTAGGCTAATCACGAAAACTGCAAAAGCCAGTTACGGGCAGCTCCCGGGGCCCTTCTCCCTCCGGTGTGAGCATTTCTCTTGGCTCGGTTTCGAGGCGGCTATGGTGCCAGTCGGTCAGAGTGTAGTGTGGCCCGGCTCGCCGTGAGCTTTCCTCCTTTTTTCAGTGCGCGCAGTCGCGCGATCGCGCTCATCGTGATTGCAATTCTTTTGAGCGGGTTGGGGTTTGCGCTGTGCTTCGGCTCGCCCCCTTGGTGGTGGCTCGGAGCCGGAACGCTCGGAGCCGCGGTGAGTCTGGTCACTGGGTCGACGGCTGGCCGGAGTACCCTGCAAGCGATCCGGGCGTGGCTTAAGGCTCCGCGCCAGTTCTTGAGCTTGCACGTCAATCTTCCCCGACTGCTTTCGGAAGTCGCGTGCATCTTGCTGATCCTGCTGGTGGGTGCGGCGATGCTAGGCCCCGCCGCATTCGGGGATCGGCCCATAAACCAGGATCACACCGTGCACTTCTTCACGGCCTGGGACTTTAAGCAGCATTTTTTGTCCAGAGCTGAAATCCGCGGCTGGACCAATCTTTGGTACGCCGGACACCCGGTCAATTATTTGTATCCGCCTGGGGCGGACCTCTGGGTCATCGCGGTGCATTGGCTGAGCCTGGGGCTCATCGATTTCAGCAAGAGTTACGGGCTCGCGCTGTGGCTATTTTGGTGTTTTTACGGTTACAGCATTTACCGGCTGGGCCAGAGAAGCGTGCACCGAGGTGTGGGACTGGCTGCGGCCGTGCTCGCGATGACCGATGTTGGCGGCGCGCGCGCCGGAGGCTGGCAGCAAGCCATGGTGGTCGCAGTGTGGCCGCAAACACTGGCCGTCGCGTGCGCTGCTCTGGCTCTGGCGCAACTGCCGAAGGTGCTGCTGGGACGGCGCTGGCGTAGCGTGGCGCTTTTCGGGCTCTTGGCCGGGGCCGCGCTGCTCAGCCATCCCTCGACGGCTTTCGTTTTCACCGCTGCAGCGCCGCTCGCGGTGTTGATCCTCTGTGGTTCGTTGCGACGCGGCTGGGGCGGCATGCTGCTCCGGCTAGCTGCAGCGCTCGGCATCGGAGCTCTGCTCAGCGCGGCCTACGTGCTGCCGCTCGCGGCCGCCAAAAGCACCATGATCCCCACCGGAGTCGCCTGGTATTCCAGCCGAGAATTCGCCGGCAAGCTGGCACAGCTCGATGGAATCGCAGGCATGTGGCGCTTCACGTTGGCCCTGGGGCTGGTGGGGAGCCTGGCCGCGCTTTTCAGCCGCAATTGGATGCTCCGACTATCGGCGTGTTTGGTGGTGGTGCTGCTGGCTTTCAGCGGCGGGGCGGTGGTGAGCGAGTTCCACCTGCACGCCTTGATGCCGAGCTTCTATGGCGTTCAGTACGAGCGCTATTTGATTTTGGCCAAACCGTTTTGGTTCGTGCTCACCGCGTATGCCGCCGCTTCGCTAATTTGGGCCGCGCGCCGGGCACCGGCGAGCTTGAAGCTCGGTGCCATGGGCAACTCGCCGTGGCGCCTGGTGACGCGCGCATTCCTGGCTTTCGCGATGACCGCGCTACTGGCTCCGATGGCTCCCGCTTTCGTGCAGAAGTATCTGGAGCCCATTCACCGCTTGCGAGGAGCTTCCGAGCGTTCTGGGGATCGCTCCGAGCTCGTCGCTTGGCTGAAAGCCAATTTGCCGCGCGACGGATTTTACCGAATCGGCCTCGATGTGTGGGGTCTTGACACGGTCGACCTGGGCACCGAGCTGCCCTGGCCCATTTACAAGCTCGGTGGCACGCCGGTGGCTCTGTTCCAGTTTCGCATGCTGGGCAAAAGTCGCGCGATGCTCGAAGCGGTCAACGTCCGATACCTGATAACGGAAAATGACTATAGCGCCCGCGATTTCGAGCTGATCTATCGGGTGGGTCGCTACGCGGTCTATCAGTTCAATCACTGGCAGAAAGATCCCTTCGTAGTCCAAGGAAAGGGGCTGGTCCGCCTGGTCCGCTTCCAAGACGAGCTCATCGAGCTCGATGCTGAGCCCGGCGCGGAAGGGCAGCTACGGCTGAACATTTCGTATTTCCCGCGGTGGCGCGCCTGGCACAATGGCCGACCGGTCGACATCTGGGCCCAGCCCCTGGAGGGAGAACCGAACACCGGCTTTATGACCGTGTATTTGAAGCCAGGCCATTATCGTTTCGCATTTCGCCAAAACGCACTCGATCATTTGGCCTCGATACTTTCCGCGGTGGGGCTGCTCGCGGCGGCATTTTTGGCGCTGTGCGATTCGCGGTTGTCCATTTTCGCGATCTGCCGAAGGCGCTGGATAAAAGCTAGTCAATGGCTCACCCGCAAACTGTCACGCGCCGGTCGAGTGAGCGGCGCGGTTGCACTCACCACGCTACCGGTGGTGCTGGTGCTCCTGGCCGCCTGGAAACCGCCGCTCCGCGACGCCCAACATGAGATGGTGAAGGGACGGGTGGCGTACGATTTTGCCGAGCAACTCGCGCGTGCCCGGGTGACGGAAGACGGTACGGACTGTCAATGGTCGCTCGACCGCGTGGTCTGCCCGAGCGGCGCGGACCTCACCGCACGGATTGCCGCGGTGGGCGATTATTCGATGCTCCAGTGTATCTACGGCGATCTTCGAGGGAAGACCATCGCGCTCGTGTACGCCGGTGTGCCCGGACAAGCGCTGGTCGGTTACGTTGCCAGCGTCGGCGCCAACACCGCGGACTTCAAGGCGAGCGCAAACGGCGCTCCGGTTTTTTTTGCCGCCCCATTTCCGCGAGCGGAGCCGGTCTCCTTCGACGTTGCGCTCGGCGCGTCCGGAAAACGCGCCACCGTAACCTTCACCCTGGGAGGCGGTACTGACGCGGTCTGCTTCAATGCTCAAACGGTAGGCCGCTAACGCTTGCCGAAAAGCTCGCAGACCCAAACGCTGCCATCCGGGTCGGGCGCAATCCCCAAACCCACGGCGTCGTAACCGGCGTAGAGCAAGTTCAGCCGATGCGACGGGCTCGACCAAAGAGCTCGATGAGCTCCTTCTAGACTGGCCGCATGCGCCACATTCTCGCCGGTCGATCGCAGGGCCAAGCCCGCCGCTTCGACTCGGTCGAGGGGCCCGAATCCGTCGATCTCGTGCCCGAGCCGACGACTAGAGCACATGGCCTCGGCGTGCCGCTGAGCTACCCGATCCAACGCCGGATCTCGAGCCAGAACGGGAAGCCCCTCACTCCCGCGCGCCGCATCGATCAACCATTTCAGATCCGCGGGTCCATCGGCATGAGTTAAGGTTTCTCCGGGCGCGCGTTGGAACTCCAGGTCACCCGGCGCATCCATCCCCACGTAAACGAGGGCTTCCAAAACAGGCTCTGGACCGCGTTCCAAGGTGGAGAGCACCTGCACCAGCCAAACGCCGGGTCGATCCGCGATGAAGCCGGCTCGCACGCTGCCCTGATTCAAACCAGTGGGCACGGCGCGGGGGGCGCCGGTCGGTCCCAGGACGATAACTTTCGCCTCCCAAGCTTTAACCAATAACTTGGCACGCACATCCACCCAGGCCCCGGTGCGCACCCGCGTTGGAAGGTCTTCCAGGTCTGCCTTCGCCCGCAGCGCGACGGCAGCCCACGCTGTCCCGCCCCGGCGAGTGCTCTCGGCTGCCATGCCGCATCGACGCTCCCCATCCCCGTCGAAAGCCTCCAGCCATTGCTCGATCCTCTGTTGAATCGGCGCAGGATCTGAGGTTTGCGCCGCCCAAACGCGAGGCCATAGATAAGGACTCCCTTCAGAGCGCAGCGCCAGCGTTAACCGCGCGCCGTCCAGCGGCGGCAAACCCCGAGCCATGCGATGCGCCCACCGCTCCGCGACGCGTTCCAGACCAGCGTCCCTTCGCCCGCAACGGATTTCAGCCGAAGCGCTACCCGTGGAGCCTACCGGCTGCGGCGAGCGCGTCGTCGCTTCCCAATGTGCACCCTGCGCTGCGCGACCGGGATGCATCCGCATCGCGCCATGCTGGGCAGCCGGTACCGCACGAACATTGCTACACGCCCACGTCACAGCACAAAGCAAAAGCTTGGCGGCGGCGACTGCGGCTCTCGCCGCGACGCCTCTCGACGCGAAGTCCTTCATGAAGGTTTCACCGCCGCGCAAAGTGCGCATTTGTGCGATGAAGTGGTCAAAGTTCCTGCGCTTTTGCCCTGAAGTCGACCCCACTGGATATTACTGGTAGATTTTTTGGGGGCAGCAATTTATGCGCCGGTATACGACAGCTGCGAAGGTCGGGGTCTTTGCCCTCCTGACCCTGCTGGCTGGCGTCTTTATATACCGGTTCATCAGCAAGCAGACCGGCCCAAACAGGGGTTACGTGGTGTACGCGCTGCTGGACGATGCCACCGGCATCGCCAAGCTGTCCTACGTACGGGTTGCGGGAATACCGGTGGGCAACGTGGAGAGCATCCGTCTTGAGCAGGGCAAGGCGCGCGTCGACATGCGCATTCATTCCGACGTTCCCCTGTACGACGACGCGGCGGTGGCCAAAGTCAGTTCGAGCTTATTGGGCGAATATTTCTTGAGCATCGCGCCCGGCACGGAAGGCAAGCGCCAGCTCGAAGACGGCGATCGTATTCGTTACGTCATCGAAGCCGCGACCACGGACGCAATATTGAGGGACGTCTCGTCCATTGCCAAAGACATCAAGAAGGTCTCCGAGGCGTTGGCGGCCTCCGTCGGCACCGAGGAGGGCAAAGAAAACCTCAAAGATACGCTGAAGAACCTGGCCCAAGTCACCGAGGCCTTGAATCAGACGGTGCGCGAGAATCGAGAAAGCATCCGCAACATTTTGAAAAACGTGGACCGGCTGACCCAGCG
>DASXTY010000255.1:0-11268 GCA_036505155.1 Polyangiaceae bacterium
GCTGAATATCGCGGAGAAGCGGCTGCCCCAGGACGGTCGCATTTCGCTCAAAATCGCCGGTCGCAGTATCGACGTGCGGGTTTCGACCATCCCCACCAGTCGCGAGCATGAGCGCATCGTAATGCGGCTCCTGCACAAGACCACGGTGCTCTTGGACTTGGCCGAGCTGGGGTTCTCCCAGCGCGATTATCAATTGATCAATCAGTTGGTGCGGCGGCCGCACGGGATCCTCTTGGTCACCGGCCCGACCGGCAGCGGCAAGACCACTACGTTGTACGCGTGTTTGAACAAGATCAACCACCCCAAAATCAACATATTGACCGCCGAAGATCCGGTGGAATACGAAATCGGCGGAATTCATCAAATTGCGGTGCAGCCGAAGATCGGGCTCACCTTTGCCAGCGCCCTCCGCGCTTTTTTGAGGCAGGACCCGGACGTGATCATGGTGGGTGAAATCCGCGATCGCGAAACCGCGGAGATCGCCATTCACGCGTCCATGACCGGCCACCTGGTGCTTTCCACCATCCACACCAACGATGCGGCCGGCGCGGTCACGCGGCTGGTCGAGATGCATATCGAGCCGTTTCTGGTGCGATCCACGGTGATCGGGATCCTGGCGCAGCGCCTGGTGCGCGTCCTGTGCGAGCACTGCAAACAGCCATACCCGGCCACCGCCTGGGAGCTCCAGCAGTTGGGGATCGATCCGGAGCGGACCCGACGGCGCGACGAGCGGCACCTGTCACCGCGCTATTTCTCCCCAGGGACTCCCTACCAGCCCATCGGGTGGCGGGGTCCCGGGATGCCCACCATTTTTCGGGCCGTCGGGTGCGATAAATGCGACCAAAAGGGCTTCATCGGCCGCATCGGCATTTACGAGCTGATGGTGGTCGACGATGTGGTCGGCGCGCTGGTGCTCAAGAGCTCCGACGCGCAAACCATCAAACGGGCGGCGCAGGGTGAGGGCATGGATTCGCTGCGCGACGACGGCGCATGCAAAGTGCTGGAGGGCAAAACCACGGTGGAGGAGGTGGTAGCGGCGACCCAGGAAGACGTGTTCGTCGATGAGTGAGCGCCGGTATGGCAGTCTACGAATTTCGCGGCATTCAAGTCGACAACGGCAAGCCGGTGAAGGGTTACCGCGACGCGGACAATCCGAAGGCGCTGCGCTCGCAGCTCCGAAAAGACGGCATCTTGCTCACCTTGGCCACCGAAGAAGCCGAGCGCAAGAAGAAGGCCAAGCGTCACCTCGATCCGTTAGCGGCGCTGCGCCGCGCCAGCACTGCCGACGTCGCGGTGATGACACGTCAGCTGGCGACCCTGGTGCGCGCCGGCGTTCCGCTGGTCGATTCCATCGCGGCGCTGATTGACCAGGTGGAAAAAGAGCAGCTGGTGCGGGTGCTGACCTCGGTGCGCGAGAGCCTCAACGAGGGTACCAGCTTTGCGCGGAGCTTAGACGCTCATCCGAAAGTGTTTCCGCCGCTGTTCGTCAACATGGTGGCAGCCGGTGAGGCATCCGGAACCATGGAGGGGGTACTGGAGCGGCTGGCCGATTTCATGGAGGGACAGGCGCGCCTCCGAAGCAAAGTGGTTTCTGCCCTGGCCTACCCGGTCGTCTTAGTGTGTTTCGGCTCACTGCTGGTGGGCTTTCTGATGGTCGGTGTGGTGCCCAAGGTCTCGAGCATTTTTCAAAATATGGGGCAGGCACTGCCTTGGTACACCCAGCTCTTGATTCTGGTTTCCAGCGTGGTTTCGAACTACTGGTGGGCGGTGCTGGCCGCGATCGCCACCGTGCTTTTCGGATTCGGCCGCTGGAAACGCAAGCCGAGCGGGCGGATGGCATGGGATACTTTCAAGCTCAATATGCCGATTTTCGGGCGGCTCAATTTGCTGGTAGCCGTGGCTCGCTTTTCGCGCACGCTGTCGACCTTGCTATCGAGTGGAGTGGAGCTCTTGCGGGCCATGGAAATTGGCAAAAACGTGCTAGAAAACGCACGCTTGGAAGCGGTGGTGACCGACGCCATCGGTTCCATTCGGGAGGGACAAAGCATTGCGGAGCCGCTCAAGAAAAGCGGCCGCTTCCCGCCCATGGTAGTGCACATGATCGCCGTGGGCGAGCGCAGCGGCCAGCTCGAACAGATGCTCGAAAACGTGAGCCGTGCTTATGAGTCCGATGTGGAGACCCGGGTGGCGGCCTTGACCAGCACGCTCGAGCCATTGGTCATCGTGTTTTTGGGAGCCGCGGTGGGTTTTGTCGCGCTGTCCATCTTGATGCCGCTCATCCAAATGAATCAGCTAGTGGAATGATGGCCCGCCGACGAAGTTTATCCGATCAGCGAATCTTCTTTCCCTGGGAAAGTCGGGGAGGAATTCGTCGCTGGATGGGCCTGGGAAAGATGCGTCCGGTGCTGTTGGTGGCGTTATTGCTGGGAGGGGTATTGGTGGTTGCGGTTCGCGAACGGCACCGCTCCGCAATTCGACAGACGCGCGCGGGGCTCTTGGACTTGCGACGCTCCATCGACGCGTACCGATCCGAACACGACGGGGGTTGCCCTCCCACTCTGGGCGCAGTGGTAGACTATGGTCGTTTCACCGAGCTACCGCGCGACGCTTGGGGCAGGCCATTTCGCCTGATTTGCCCGGGCCGGGTGCCGAACGCGCCCTACGAGCTGTCGAGCGATGGCCCCGACGGCTTGCCGGAAGGACTGGACCGAATTCAATGACAGGAATCAAAATCCAATGAGCACCCAAAATCTGAACCGCGGGCATCTCCGCGGCGTTACCCTGCTGGAAGTTCTGATCGTGGTCGCCATCCTGGCGATGGTTGCCGGCGGGGTCGCGTTTTTTGCGTTACCGAAGTTCAAAGAAGCGCAAATCAAGACCGCGACTTCCGCTGCCATGACCATTCGGCAAGCCGTTCAAAGCTGGCAAGCCACCAACAGCGAGTCGACGTGTCCCACCGTGAGCCAACTGGTTCAGGATAAACAGCTCGACCCCGCTGCCAACTCCGCCGACCCCTGGGGCCAGCCGTACGCCCTTCGCTGCACGGAGGATGAAGTCATCGTTTCTTCGAGCGGGCCCGACAAGAAGAAGGGAACCAAGGACGACATCGTGGTTCCCAAAGGGGTGGCGCCGGGCGAAGACCAAGGATCGTGACCCGGCGGACCGCATACCGAAGCGGCGTTACGCTGCTCGAGGTCCTGATCGTGGTGACCCTCATCGCCATTCTCAGCGGCAGCATGGTGTTTGGCTCCGGCATGTTGGGCAGTAACCGGCTTCGCGCGTCCGCCACACTGGTGGCGAGCGGGATACGGCTGGGGATTACCCGCGCCAATGCCACCGGCAAACCGGTGCGCCTGGTTTTCGACCTGGATAAGCAACGCATGTCGCTCGAGGAATCCACTACTAGCGTGGCGTTGCGCGACAAGTCGGACGCGATTGGCGCTTCCGGCGCGAACCGAGCCGCCATGGTGGAGAAGCGGGCGCACGAAGAGGCGGAGCGAGTCGTCGAGGGGACGTCTTCAGCGCGAGCTTCTTTCGTCCCGGTCAAGCAGTTTTCCGATGAAGGCGCCGTGCGCGAACTTGGAAGCGGGATTCGGTTTCGCAAGGTGCAGACGGAGCACGACGAGCAGGCGAAGACTGACGGTGAAGCCTATCTATATTTTTGGCCAGGAGGAGAAACCGAACATTGTGTCATCCAGCTCTTTCGTGGCGGTAAAGATCCGGGGCTTAGCATTTCAGTGAGCCCGCTCACCGGGAGAACGAAAATCGAGCGGGGTAGCGTTGATTTGCCGATTGTGGGAGACGACGGCGAGATCAGTGAAAGACAGGAGGAGTGAGTGAAGGTTCGGCGCGGCTTCACCCTGCTCGAAGTGATGGTGGCGATTGCCATCCTGGGGCTCGGCCTGAGTGTGATTCTGAGCTCACAGGTAGGGCTCTTCTCCAGCGCCTCACACAGTCAAAATCTCACCATCGCCACCGGGCTTGCGCGCTGCAGGATGAGTGAAATCGAGCAGAAGCTAGTGAAAGATGGCTACCCGCTGGCGAGCGAGGAAGCGGAAGGGCCTTGCTGCCTGGACGAAGAATATCCTCACTTCGACTGCGACTGGAAAATCGAGCGCGTCAAACTGCCGGACATACCGGTCAGCGAAAAAGATGAGGAAGGTGGGCTGGACAGCGAGTCGCTCGGACCACTGGGAGTGGTCGCCGACATGCAGAAGAGCGGAGGCGCGTCGCTCGGCGCAAATCCCGACATGAGCAGTCTGACCAAAGCCATGGGGGAGGTATCAGGCGCCGGGATGCAAAGCATGACGGCATCCCTGTTTGGGTTGGTGTACCCGGATTTGAAGGGCATGTTGGAAGCCAGCATCCGAAAAATCACGGTCCGAGTGCGATGGAAAGAGGGGCGTAACGATCGCAACTTCAGCGTCCAGCAATACGTGACGAATCCGCAGCAGGTGGCTTCACCGCCCCCTAGCCCCGATGGAGGTAGTTGATGCGGGTTGAGCATTCCCCCCGTTTTCTCAATGCCTTCGCGAGACGAGGACGGACTGGATTTACGCTGCTCGAGGTGTTGATCGCGGTCGCGGTGCTCTCGATGATCACCATCTTGATCTACGGGGCTTTTGCCAGCTTGAAGCGGAGCCGCGATGGCATTCAACGCCTGAGCGATCGCTTCAACCAGGGCCGCCTGGCCATAGCGTGCATCAGCCGCGACTTGCAGAGCGCGTACCTTTCGCAACACCTTCCGCCCGATCAGTCCCTTCTAGTAGTGAAAACCGCGTTCGTCGGCAAGCGGGAATCGCCGGTGGATCGGCTGGACTTCAACAGCTTTTCGCACCGGCGCCTGGACCGCGACAAACACGATTCCGACCAAGCGGAGATTTCGTATTTCGGCTCCCACAATCCGGATCGACCGAGTGTGATCGATTTGGCGCGGCGGGTGAGCGCGCACCCGGATCTCGAACCCGACAAAGGCGGCCGGGTGGAGGTGCTGGCTACCGACGTCGATCTATTCAGCCTGGAGTACCTGGATCCCACGACGGGTCAGTGGCTGGAGACCTGGGATTCCAAACAGGCCGCCACCGGTCAACCCGACCGTCTCCCGCTGCAGGTCCGAATGATCTTGGTGCTGAATGGGGGCAAGCGCAAAGGGCGAGACCAAGGTCAAGAACCGATCCGGCTGGTCACCACGGTTTCCCTGCCGATTCAAAAGCCGTTGAGGTTCGCGCTGCAATGAAAAAGACCAACTCTCGCCCTCTATCGAAGCGGCGTCGGCGTGGAGTGGCGTTGGTCCTTGTGCTGGGCGCGCTCACCATCCTCACCATCATGCTCACCGAGTTTCAGGGTGAAACTTCCACGGATTTGGGCAGCGCGCTCGAGCGGCGGGATGCGTTGCAAGCCGAATATGCAGCCAAGAGCGCGGTCAACCTCGCGCGCCTCTTGATTGCCGCAGAGCCCACCATTCGGGGCGCGCTCAGCCCCATCCTCGCCCTCATGATGAACAAAGGAAAACCCCCGCAGCTACCGGTTTGGCAATTTGCCGACGAGGTTTTGGGTGCGTTCAACAACGAGTCGGGGATGCAAGCGTTTTCCAACTTGTCCGGTGTGAACGCGGCGGAAGGAGAAAACCTGGGGCTCAAGGGCGCCGGCTTCGAGGTGAAGGTGGTCGACGAGGACTCCAAAATCAACCTCAACATGGCTGCAACCGGAAACTTGTTTGCGCAGCAGCGACTGGGCTTACTGCTGACGGCCCTGATGCGAAATCCCCAATATGATCACATGTTCGAGGGGCGGGATGCGGATGGAAACTTTTCCGACCGGAGCGCGGTGTGCGGCGCCATCATCGATTGGACCGACCCTGACCAAAACGCCAGCTCTTGTGAGTTCTCCTCACAAAACGCGCAAAATGCAGCCCCCGAAGACCCCTATTACCAGCGGCTCAAGCCCGCGTACCAACGCAAGAATGCCGCCCTCGATAGCCTCGAAGAGCTCCACCTAGTGCGTGGCGTGAGCGATCGTTTCTGGGAAACCTTCGTCGACCCCGACCCTGACGATCCCGAAAAGCGCTCGCTCACCGTTTGGGGAGCCGGGAAGGGAGTGAACATCAACACTGCCAACCCGGTGGATCTATTGCAGCTTGCCTGTTTTTTGGCGGTTCAGGACCCGCCGCAACCACTGTGCGCGGACCCCGACCAGCAAGCAAAGTTCTTGACTTTGGTCGGGTTGGTGAAGGGCTTCGTGCGCGGAGCGCCGCTCTTTTCAACGCCCGACGATTTTATCAATATGCTCACCGGCAAGTCCCAGAAGGGGTCGCTTTTCGACCTGGTCAAAAGCGCCCTCCAAATAGATATCAAGCCGGTGCAGCTCATTTCCGATCAACAAGTAAAGGAGGCGACAGCGGTCGAAAGCAAGGTTTTCAGCATCTACGCAACCGGCGTGGTTCGCGCCGGAAAGCGCGAAACCCACTCGCGAATTCACGCCGTGGTCGATTTTCGAGATGCACCGGCTCCGGGCGCACCCCCCGCTCCCAACACCGCACAGTCGACCCCTCCCCCCGGCGATCCCGCCGGAGACATCCTCTATTATCGGGTCGACTGATGGCGCGCTTAGTGGGCATTGATATTCGGCACGCAGAGGTGCGCGCCGTGCTGCTCCAGTCGAGCTATCGGCATCTGGCAGTGGAGGAAATGCGCGAAATCAGCGTATCGGACGCGGGCTCGCTGGAACAGGCGCTCCATGCTGGTGTGACGCCGCTCTTGGCACACGCCGATTCGGTGGCGGTATCGGTCGACGGCGAGAGCGCGTTCATCCATCGACTGGTCTTGCCTGCGACCGCGCTCAAGGAGCTCAACGAGATCTTGCCCTTCGAGATCGAAGCGCAGGTTCCGGTGGACATCGAAGAGCTGGTCTACGACCACCGGACACTGCACCGTCAGTCTTCCTCCGATCCCGTTATCGTGCTTGCAGCGGCTGCGCGCGTCCAGACGGTGAAGCAACGCATCGGGCTCATCCAAGGTGCGCTCGGGCGCGAGCCGGACCGCGTGGGTTGCGGTGCGTTACCCTTGGTCAATCTGTGTGCAGTCTGTCCCGAGCTCGAGGGAGTGGGCCCGATTGCGCTTATCGATTTGGGCGACCGGCGTACCGAGGTGGCGGTGCTGGAAGGCGGCGAGGTCGCATTTGGCAGAACCCTTTCTCGAGGCATCGAAGGACTCCCCGCTTCTGCTGCCGCATTGGGCGCCGAGCTCAAGCAGACCTTCACCGGATGGATGGCTCTCGGAAGCGTAACCCCGATACAGCGCGCATACTTGGTGGGAGGCGGTGCCACGGCGCAGGGCGCCGAGCAATATTTGAGCTCGGAGCTCGGGATAGCCGTCACTCGGTTGCCACGCCTCGAGCTGCACGCCTCGCTTCCGGGTCAAGCTGACCCCGATCCGCGTTTCGCAAAAGCTATCGCGCTGGCACTCGGGCTGAGCGGTCGGGCGCGCGACTTGGACGTGAGAAAGGGGCCGCTCGCCTTCCAACGCGGTTTCGCGTTTCTGAAAGAAAGGGTGCCGCTTCTAGCCGGTCTGGGCGCGGCCATCCTGATAAGTTTGTTGTTTTCGGTTTGGGCGGAGCTCCACGCGCTCGGCAAGGAGCGTGAAGTTTTGCAGTCGGCCCTGGAAAAAGTGTCAGAGAGCGTACTCGGCGAAGGAACTAAAGACGCCGATCAGGCGATGTTGCTGATCGATCGCGCCAAACACGAAGAGGAACCGGACCCCATGCCCCAGGTGGATGGATTCGACGTGATGGTGGAGCTCTCCAAAGCCGTCCCCACCAATGTGACCCACGATGTCGAAGAGCTCGATTTGCAACGCAACCATGTCAGAATCACCGGAATCGTCGGCAGCGCTGCGGAAGCCCAGGTGGTGGCGGGGAACCTGAAGGAGCATCGCTGCTTCGAAGATCCCAAAGTTGCCAAGGTGAGCCAGGTGGTGAACAGCGATCGGCAGAAATACGTCCTCGAGTTCGACATTCGTTGCGCGGACGGCAAGCCAAAAAAGAAGCAAGCCAAAAAGGAAACAACCGACGAGGCAGCAAGCCAATGAGTCCCATGGCGAATAGAGCGGCGGGAACCTATGCTGCGCTCAAGCAGCGATACGATCAGCTGGATGATCGGGAGCGCCGGCTATTGACTATTTTCGCCTCGATTTTCGGGGCTTTCGTGGTGCTGGCAGTGCCGGTGGGGCTGGCTGCCTGGGTGGGCAGCAAACGCTCCGGCAACCAGCAATTGCGCAGCGCCATTACTGCTATTGGAGACAATCGCGAAATCATCCAAAAGGCAAGGTTACGACACCAGGCCCTTCTCACTCGATACGAAAGCCCCGCTCCGCCGCTCGCGGGATATCTGGAATCGGCCGCCAAAAAGAGCGGCATCAAGGAAAAAGAGACTCAGGATCGGGACGCCATTCCAGCCGGGAAGAAATACCAGGAACGCACCACCAAGATTGTGCTGAGGAAAGTGGGTATGTTGAGCCTGGTGAACTTCATGCAAGATGTCGAGCAGTCCCCGTATCCCGTGCGGTTTACCCGGCTGAACCTACGGAAGCGAGGCGCCGACCCGGACTCGTTCGACGTGGAGCTCTTGGTGAGCGCCTACGATCGTAAGGTGGTGGAGCCGGAAAAGAAAGGCCGGGGCACCGGCGGCTCGGGTGCCAAGAGCGAGGAGGCACCATGAACCCGGCTGCGCGCCTCACCGCTTTGGTGCCGGCGCGCGTGACCAGTTTCGTCGCGACCTTGAGCCCCCGCACCCGTCGCATTCTGCGCTGGGTGGGGTATCCGCTCTTCTACCTTTTTTGCTTGATCGCGTTCGCCAAGCTCGTCTTCCCCTACGATCGACTCAAGGAACGGCTGGAAACCAGCTATAACTCCAAGCCGGGGCTGGATGACACCCGGCTTCAGATCGGGAGCATGAGCTCGTATTGGCTCACCGGTATCGAAGCCGAAGACGTGAGCCTCATCCCCACCAAGCCGGGGAAGGAGGCGGCTAAGCCGACTACCATCAATCATTTGCACGCGAGCGTATCCGTGCTCCGTTGGTTGTTTGGCACTTTGCGGGTTGCATTTGGCGCCGAAGCAATGGGAGGCGAGGTGAGCGGCAACTTCTCCAACTCTGATGATGCGCGTTCACTTTTGCTGGAAGTCGATAAGCTCGAATTTGCCGATCTCCCGCTGGTTGCCGAGGCGGTTGGTCTCCCCACGAGCGGCAAGCTCGATGGCGAAATCGAGCTCGAGTTTCCTCAGCACAGGCTGAGCAAAGCGGTGGGCACGGTATCGCTGGTCGCTTCCGATCTCGCGGTGGGCGACGGCAAGGCCAAAATCCGAGATACCATTGCCCTCCCCAAGCTCAATGCGGGCAAGCTCGAGCTCAAGGCCGAAGCCGCCGACGGAGAGCTTCAGATCAAAACCTTCACCATTCGCGGTCCGGACTTGGAGCTCACCGCCGAAGGGAGCATTCGACTCCGCGATCGCTTCCAGTCGAGCATGGTCGACATGAAACTGTCGTTCAAGTTCACTGACCAATATAAAAATCGAAACGATCTAACGCGAGGCCTTTTCGGTACAACCGGGTCGAACATTCCCGGCGCGTTCGACTTGGACCCGAAAAACCGGCAGGCTAAGATGGCCGATGGTTCGTACAGCTGGCGCGTGGGAGGCGCGGTCGGTCACCTTTCTTTTGTGCCGTCGGGCGGCGGAGACGAGGCACCCGGGCGACCCGCGCGCAGGCGAAGGCGTTAGGGGCGGCAGCAGTGGCGGGCGCAGCTGCTGCAGCAGGGGCAGGAATAGCAGCAGGAGCAGCAGCGGGGAGCGGCGGCTGCGGCAGAAGCAGGAGCAGTGGCTGCAGCGGCAACGGAAGCAGCGGCTGCAGCAGCAACCGAGGCAGCAGCGGCGGCAGTGGCTCGGATGCTTTTCGGAGTGGGGCGCGCACGGCCAGGGCCGCGCACCTTCCGCGCCACCGGCGTCGAAACACGTCAAATTACGGATGCCGGTGTCAAGGAAGCCGCGCGAGGGAAGGGCATGCGCACTATGCGCACCCCACTCCGAAAAGAAATCCTCGATCACGTCTTCCACGTCATAGAGCTGGTTCGCCCGATCGTTGAGGGCATCGGCCGGCGCGACCGCGACTTGGTGAGTGGCGAGCAGGCGCGTACTCAGTGGCGCGCCCGCAGATCAAGCTCTGCCCAGAGTTCGCTGTTTCACAGGACGGCTCTACCCGTTCGCAAGCGCGGGGGTCGTCATGTTCGCCGGCGCCGGGATCGACTGCCTAGGTTGCGCGGCTCAGGGCGAGCGCTTTTGCAAGCCTTGGGGACAGCTCGATTTCCGCGAAGAAATTCTTCGGATAGAGGTAATCCTCGCCGGACTCATCGATGACGCGCACCATGCCGAGTTTATCGGCCTCGTCATCAGCGATGGTGGAGTAGATCTTTCTCTTCTCGAGCGCTGCGGGGTACCCAGTGTTCAATATGCAGACCAAGTGGTATGCACCCGAGCCCCCGCGGCCATCACGCGATGAAGCGTTTGACCTTGATTTCCTTCCGGCCGTTGCCGTGCCCTTCGTACCAGTGGAGCTCCGCCGTGCGAGTCGTGCCATCGTCGAGTCTGATTCTAGCCATCCCCTTGCGCTTGCGCCACCTGCCTCGACCGTAGACCCGGCGTAGCCTACCGATCTCGCGGATCGCACGGCCGACGGCGATGGTCGTCTGGTTCAGGATGGGGCCGATGACTGTGAACTTCACAGCGACTGAGCGTAGTCAGGCACGGCGTGACGCACTAGCGGACCAACTCCGATGCCCTGCGGCTCCCCTTGACTGAGCTCGCGGCGCACGCGTTGGGCGGGCGCCATTCCGTTTATGTCAACCGCCCGGCCAAGCCTCCTTGCTTCCTCGGCAGCACCAGTGGCTGAGGCAGCGGCGGTCGGCTGCCGCAGTAGCAGGGGCTGCTGCAGGAGCTGGAGCAGCGGCGGCGGCAGAACGGGCGGCTGAGCTCGGATGCTTTTCGGAGTGGGGCGCGCACGCAGGGGCGCGCGGCAGCGGCAGCATCAGCATCAGGAGCGGGAGCAGTGGCTGCGGCAGAAGCAGCTGCAGCGGCAACGGAAGCAGCGGCTGCAGCAGCAACCGAGGCAGCAGCGGCGGCAGTGGCTCGGATGCTTTTCGGAGTGGGGCGCGCTCGCCAGGCCGCGCACCTTCCGCGCCACCGGCGTCGAAACACGTCAAATTACGGATGCCGGTGTCA
>DASXTY010000256.1:0-20794 GCA_036505155.1 Polyangiaceae bacterium
ATATTTCGCGAAAGCAACGCAGCAATCGAGCTCGACCGCCGTAACGCTACTCGCTGTGTTCTGGTCGAGCTGGCCCACGCAGGCCAGTGAGCTCGTCCGAGAAGCTTCGCCGAGCGACGAGGCGGCGTCGGGCTCTTTTCCACTGCTTGGCGCTTCTGATTCTGCGGCGGGCGTCGCGCTCTGCACGGTCGCGCTCTCGTCAGCCGGGTATTCCACTTTGCCGCCGCACGCTGTCACCGATCCCCAAGACAGGGTTGCACCAAAAGCAACCTTTCCAGCCGCGCGCAGCGCCGCTCTGCGGATTTGAGTATTCATGAGACCTCCGAAAGCTGCCTCTCACCGTGCAAGAGTCGGACCGGGAACCAACCGCTGGTTTTTCCAGCTGAGTTCGCGCGGTACCCATCCCGGTTGACGGTAACTCAACATCGAGTTACCATCTGGTAGCGCACAAAACCCCAGTTTCTCCTGCTGGCCTGAGTCCTGCTTTCTGCCTTACTTCGAGCCCGCCAATGGTAACGAGCGTTTCGCCCGACCACTCCTTCCACCACCCGCGTTATCGAGCCCTGCAATGGCTTGGGCGAGGCGGACAGGGCCGCGTGGCCCGGGTGGTCGATATCGAGCAGCCGACGAGACCGTTGGTTGCGAAGATCTATACGGCAGGGGTTTTCGACCCGGAGTTATTGGAAGGCGAATTCGCGCTGCTCTCCAGGTTGCGCATTCCGGGGCTGGTGCGCGCTTACGACCTCGGACGGGACGAAGCCACCGGTGCGGTTTTTCTGGTAGAAGATTTTGTCGACGGACCGGATGCCGTCATGTGGATTCGTGAAGCGCACGATGACTCGGATCGTGCACGGCGTCTGGTTGAGCTCATCGCGTATACTGCTGTCACACTTTCTGCCTTGCACGACGCGGGCTTCGTACACGGGGATCTGAAGCCAGCGCACTTGCGCATTGCGAGTGGGTCGCGCCCTGTCATGTTGGACTTGGGCGCGGCCGTCGCTCGAGCGTGTACGGCGGCCGCCCGTGCAGTGAGCCACGGCTACACGGCACCGGAGGTCCTGGCCGGTGCACCACCATCACCGGCTAGCGACTTGTTCGCTTTTGGAGCAACGCTTTGGGCAGCTGCTACTGGGAGCGCGCCAAGCTCCCTTCGCGATGCGCTGCGACGAAAGACACCGTGGGTTCCTCCCTCGATCGAGCGACTGATCGCCGCTTTACTGGCGGAGCATCCTCAGGACCGCCCAGCGGGTGCGCGTGAGCTACTGTCCGAGCTCGCCCAGTCCCCGGCGTGGTCGAAAGCGGCCATTGCGCCAAACGCCGGTTTTTCGGCCCTAATGGTGGGCCGAGAGCGCGAGCTATCCCGCTTGCTGAGAGCCCCACCCGGAGTGCACTACGTGAGCGGCGCACCGGGGCTCGGTAAGACGCAGCTGCTTCGAGAGCTGGTCACGCGGCTGCTTCTGAAGGGACGCGCTGCACGCTTGGTTTCCTTCCCCTGCTCCGACTCGGCGCTAGTAGCGGAGCTGGTCGCGTTCTTTCGCGGCGCGTCCGAAGCCTGGCCATTCGCTCTACCCAGCAGCGGCGTTTTCGTCTTGGCGCTGGATGAATTGCACCGCTCACCGGAGGAATTGGTTTCGGCTCTCGAAGCCTATCGCTGCCGGCCGGGACGCGAGCAGGAGCCGGTGGTCATTGCGGCGATGCGAGAAGCGCCGCCCGGTGTGGAGTCATTGAAGCTCGGGGCATTGGAAGAGAACGCGCTGAGGGAGCTGGTCGAGACGGCGGTCACCGATGAAGAAAGGGTCACCCAACTGCTCGAGCTCGGGCGCGGAAACCCGGGCGTGCTGGTGGCTGCGCTCGGCCGAGTGCCGCTGAATGTCGATGCGGCGCGTGAACATTTGCGCGCGTTATCGCCCGAAGCAAAAGCATTGCTCGGGGCATTGGCGGTTTCAGGCGGGGAGCTTCCGCGGGCGCTCTGCGAACGCCTGGTCGAGCGGCCCCTGAAGGCGCTAGCCGAGCTGCAGCGCAGAGCGCTGGTCTTGCGGCGGTTCGAGGATGGCGCGGAGCGCTGTGCGTTGACGGCACCGACCTTGTCGCCGGACTTAGCAGCCGCGCTTTCGAGCTTCGATCTGGTCGACGCGTTAACCGCCGAGTTACTCCGGGACAATGCAGCCTGGCCTGCCGAGCTGCTGCTCTGCGTGGCCGCCGCTCCCACGCCTCCCGCCCGACGGACTGAGCTCTTGACCCGAGCCGCTGAGCGCGCTCGAGTCGAAGGACTGCGATCGCTGGAGGCGGACGCGTTGTTTGCCCTCGGCGCCGATCCCAATCAACGCACGCCCGAGCTCCTGGTCGAGCTCGACCGAGTAACCCGCGGCGGCGGCAGCTCGGGCCTGCATCCGGAACTCTTGCGCTGGCTCGAAGACGGGGCTGGGACTTCTCCCGTGCTCGAGCCGCTGGCACTGCGTCGGCGTGCCGACGAACGCGCGAGACAGGGCGATTATGAGACCGCGTGCGAGCTCTCGCACCAGGCGCAGAGAGCCGCCATTATGCAGAAAGACCCGGTGGCAGAAGGTCTAGCGCTTGCCATGACCGGCGCCATCGAGCTCTACCGCGCTAACTGGCCTTTAGCCGAACGCGCACTCAACACCGCCCGATCGTTGCTAGCCGGTGACCTTGCCCCCGACGCGGAGGAAGCGGCGCGCATCGATCACAATTTAGGCGTGGTCGCGCTCTATCGCGGACGGATCGAGGAAGCCGTTTCGTCTCTCGAGCGCTCGCTCTCGGCCAAGCGCAAAATGGGCGATCGCGGCGGAATCTGGGCGTGTCTATTGAATCTGGGCCTGGCGTACTCGAAACTCGGTCGCTTCGAAGCGGCTCGCAGGGCGCTGCAAGAAGCGGGCGCCTTGACCCGATCGCTGGGCCAGACTGCCGGAACCGCGTGGTGCTTGCTGGCGCGCGCGGAGGTCGAAATCAAAAGCGGCCGAGCGACCGAAGCGGAGCAGTGGCTCGCAGAAACCGAGTCGCTCGGAGATCAGCTGCCGGCAGCGGCGCGCGCCGATCTGGTGCTGGCGCACGCGGAGGTGGCTCTGCTCGAGCAAGATGGTCCGGGTGCGATGAAAGCGCTGGCGTCGCTCGAACCGGCGCTCCGGCGCGACGACCCGTTGTGCGACACGCGCGCGCAATTGCTCGAATCGCAAGCGCTGCTCTTGACTCTTCCCGTGGATCGCTTCCGCGCCGCCCGTCTCGCCATTGGAGCCATCCGTCGAGCGCGATCCGCGGAGCTCGCTGAGCAAGAAGCGCAAGCCAACGAGTGTTTGCGTCGAGCCAGAAGAGCGCCCACTTCCCGCGCATCTCACCGCGCGGAAACCATCGAGGAGTGCCATTCAGCCATGCAAGACAAACCCTTGGAGAGCTCACCATGGCCCCTGCTCGAGAACATTTCGGCCGGCATTAGCCGCGAAAAGGCCGCGGTGGAGCTGTGCAATATGGTGGTCCGATTCGCCGGCGCGGAGCGGGCATTCGTGGTGATCGTGGATCCGCACGGGAGCATCCAGCAGGCGTGGGGTGCGGATATTGACGGCATCGGGATCGGCCACTCGATCCAACGAGTGCCGGTGGATCTACTGAATCAGTCCCTGGACCGGACGGCCCCTGTGTACCAACGTGATTCGACCACCGCAGGTGGCCGCGGCTCAGCGCTGGCGGTCAGCACTGCGCCGCTCGGCGCGCCGCTCCGGGCGGTTGTGATTGCTCAGCACCGATTCGCCACCGGCCAATTTGATGGAATAGGAGCAGAGCAATTGCGAAAATGGGCCACGCTGGCGCAGCTCCTGGTGCGGGTAACGAGCGATGGCGCAGAGGAGACAGCCGACCGAACTGGGGACGCCTCAAGCGTTCAGCCACCGTTTGGCGCGCCGCCGCCGGAAACCACGACTCTGCTCCCCGCCTTGGAGTCGAGCGACAGGTTCCGCGGCATCGTCGGTTCGAGCCCTTCTCTGCGAACTGCGCTGGGGAAGCTGGCGGCAGCGGTTCAGAGCGATCTTCCGCTGCTCATCGTGGGTGAAACCGGAACCGGCAAGGAACTCTTCGCGCGGGCGGCCCACGAGCACGGAGCTCGCGCGGGGAAGCCTTTCGTCGCCGTCAACTGCGCGGCAATTCCGGAGAGCTTGTTCGAAGCCGAGCTTTTCGGCCATGAAAGGGGCTCTTTCACTGGAGCCGAGCGGTCGCGACCTGGTCTTTTTGCCCGCGCCCAGGGCGGCACGTTGTTTCTGGACGAGGTGGGCGAAGTGCCGCTCAGCCGTCAAGCGGTGCTGCTTCGAGCGCTGGAATCCGCCACCTATCGCCCGGTCGGCGCGGATGCAGAACGACCCTTCGACGTGCGGTTCGTGTCGGCAACCAACCGAGACTTGAAGCACGCCGCCGCGGCGGGGCAATTCCGAAGCGACCTACTTTACCGACTCAACGTGCTCGAGGTGCGCGTTCCGCCGCTGCGCGAGCGACCGGGCGACGTGACCCTGCTCGCTCGTGATTTTCTGGCTCGCCAGCCGGGCGGGGCACAATTACCGATTTCGAGCGCAGCGCTGGAAGCGCTGGAAAGCTACAGCTGGCCCGGCAACGTGCGCGAGCTCGAGCATGACATCCAGCGCCTGGCTGCGGCGAGGCTCCAGCGCATCGAGCTGGTTCACCTGCCGCGCGAGATCCGCGCCGCTGCAAAATCGCGAGCGCCAGCTGCGAAGCGAGTCCGAGCCGTAGCTCCCGAAAACGAGCGCGCGCAGGTCACGCGGGCGCTCGAGGCAACCGGCGGGAACATCACCCACGCAGCCGCCCGCCTCGGCCTAACCCGACACGGTCTGAAGAAGAAGATGTTTCGCCTGGGAATACGGTCGCCGTCCACAGCTGTCGGACCTTCCCCGCAAGCGGGCAATAAAGCTCTGCGCACCAGCTTCGGACGCGCTAAAATTCGGAGCAACCAAGAGTGATGACCATGGCACGAAAATCGGTTCTCGGTGCTATCCTGCTCGCGGCGTGCAGCAGCCAGCCGGTTGCGTCGAACCCCACCCCGGATGGAGGCCAAGATACCGGAGCCGCCGATTGCAGCGCAGCCGCGGCGGGCATCCAAGTAAACCCAATTGATCTCAATGGTTACCCCCCCTATTCCGTCGATGGTTGCAAGCTCGTGTACGTGTCGTCGCCAAGCGGCACGCAGGTCGGAGCGCTGGTGCTTCGAGACCTTCTGAGCGGCACTGAAACCGTATTGGCTCCGCCGGAATCCGCACCGCGCCGCCCCTCCATCCGTGGCTCGGTGATCGCGTGGGAGGAGCTCAATGGCGGCATCCCCGCGGTCCAGGTTCGAGCCAACGATACGCCGTTGACCATCTCAGGGCCTTTCGATCACGCGGGTGAGCCTCGCGCCGGCGCGGACGCGGTTGTGTTCACCGGGTGGCTCACCGCCGATGACAACGGCGAAGCGGATGTTTTCGTATACCGGCTCGAAACCGGAGCTGTCGAGCTTGTGTTCGGTGGCCCCGCACAGCAACGCTTCGCCGATATCTCGGCAACGCACATTGCGGCCAGCGACTTTTCCGAAGACCCCACCGGCACTTATGATCCGCTGGGCATTGCTCTGGCCGATGTGGTCGTGGTGGAGCGTTCCACCGGAATCGTCACGCGCCGTTTCTTACCAGGAAAGCAGGCTTACCCCATGCTGGGCGCAGACGGACAGCTCGCCTATCTCGAATGGATCGGGGTTCGCCCGATGCCTAAGCTCGAAAGCTACGATGTCCGGGCGGTAGCGCTCTCGGACTTGTCGGCCCCAGGGCAGCTCGTCGCACAGGTCAACACCGATCCGCCCGCCATCCGACCCGCAGCATTGGGTCAAACCTTGGAGTGGGTGGCGCGCTCCGCGGGCCTCTCCACCTTGTGGCGCGCTCCGCTGGATCTCTCGCAGACGCCCACCGCCGTCCCAGGCCTCGAAGGTCTGGACCTGTACGCACCGGCAGCCACCACCACGTTTACGGTGCTCGCTACCGAACCCACCGGCACCAGCGCTCTTTTGAGGAGCGTCACGCGATGAATCGCCGAGACCAACTCTAGGGCTAGTTACCGGGCTAGTTACCGGCGAAGCATGCGTTCCCGTTACCAGTTACCAAGACGAGAAGTGGCGTAAATACGGGATTTTTCGTGGTCCCTGCGGACGGCCCGTTTCCTGCATGATTCCTGCATGACAAGAGCGCGCCTGGAGCAACTCGCATGACCACTTCTCTTCCCAAAGTCCGAAACCAGGTCTGGTCTACCTTTACGCGCGTCTCACCAGCCGTGTTCGCGGTGGCTTGTATCACTGGGTGCGGAGGCGTGACCGATGCTGGAAACGCCGTACCATCGGCTTCGAGCGCCGGCGGAACCAACGCGGGCGGAACGCCTGCAACCATGGGTGGAAGCGCCGGCGCCATCACCGTCGGCGGCTCACCCGGCAGCGGAGGCACTGTTAGTAGCGGCGGCGCAGTGGCGAGTGTTGGGGGTGGATCCAGCGGCGGTGCTTCGGGAATCACGGTGCACGAATGGGGCACCTACACATCGGTTCACGCCACCGACGGGCACGCGCTCGGCGGTGTGCATCACGTGGACGAGGCGTTGCCAAGCTGGGTCTACCGGCGCCACTTCACCCCGTATGATTATTACTTCGAGACGCTGCCCGAAGAGCCGCTCGAGCAGCTGGAAACTCCGGTGCTGTATTTCCATTCCGATCATTTGGAAGCTGTTAAGGTCGAGGTTTCCTTCCCGGAGGGACTGGTATCGGAGTGGTACCCGGATGCTTCGGGTTTTTTGCCTCCAATGAACGGCATCACTCAGCTTGCCGGCGGCGCAATGACCTGGGACGTAACCCTGGACCCAGCTATCAATCCGTCGTCTTTTCTCGCGGTTTCGCCGGAAGAGATCTGGGCGCCTTCGCGCAACGTCGCGTCGACGCCGGTGCGATTTACACCGGCTGCCGGAACGCCGCAAACCGAGCAATTCATCTTTTATCGCGGGCTCGCCAAGTTCGCCCCGCCGTTCCGGACCTCGGTTGCCGCAGATGGCACCATCACTTTGGTGAATGCATCTCCGGAGTCCATCTCCGCGGTCTTTTTGCTGCGCACCGATGCCACCGGAGGTGCGTTTGTTTCGCTGGGCGAGCTAGCTGCCGGAGGTCAGCTGACGCACGCCACTCCCAGCATAGACACTTCGATGCTGTCCTTTCTCGGGGCCGCGCATCTGGCGCTGGAGACCGCGCTCATGGGGACGGGATTGTACGCCGACGAGGCGCAAGCGATGGTGGATACCTGGACGCGGAGCTGGTTTCAAAATGTGGGTTTGCGCGTGTTGTACCTGGCTCCCCGCGCCTGGACGGAAAAGTGGTTGCCTACCAAGATAACGCCCGCGCCTTCGGAGTTCGCGCGCACGCTCGTGGGTCGGGTGGAACTTCTCACCGTTGCCGAAGAGCAGCAGCTGGTTTCCGATATTTCAGCCGCTGCTTCCGCCGATGCCATCAATCTCACATCGCTCGGCCGCTTTGCCGAACCGAGGCTGGCTCGAGCTTTGGAGCAGCTCTCCGATCCGGCCGCGCTTCAGCGCGCGACCACCCTGCACCAAAACGCCCACAGCATGCCGTGAGCGGTGGGCAGAGGTCACTATCGGGAGCAGCAAAGTAACATCCTACGGCAGGACTCTAGCATCGCCAGCTCCCTCCGCTCCGGGCACACTGAGCTCCAAGCCTGCGCGATTTCGCGTCCGCGCAGCCTGCCGGGAAAGGAGACGCAATGCGTTACGCAACTTGGAGCTTGGCCTTGACGACCGGTTTGGTGCTCGCCGCGTGCGGCTCGAGCGGGAGCCCCACCACTCGCTCGAACAACAATGAAGGAGGCACCGGCGGCTCAATCGTGCAAACCGGAGGCAGCAGCGGGAGCTCCGGGACCGGCATCGGCGGGTCCGGTGTCAGCGGGTCCGGCGTCGGTGGCGCGGGAATGAGCACGGGAGCCGGCGGAACGGCTGGATCAGCAACCGCAGGAACCGGTGGAGTGGTTATCCAAGTTCCGACCGATGGGGGCGTTACCAGCTGCGCGGCCGCGGCGTCCGAAGCGCAGCTTCGACCCGTGTTGCTTGCGTTCATGCTCGATCGCTCGGGCAGCATGGGAATTTACCAAAGGACCGACAACACCGCCAAGCGATGGACTCCGGTCACCACCGCCATGAAAGCATTTTTTGCCGATCCCTCTTCGGCAGGGATTTCGGCGTCACTCCAGTTCTTCCCTCTGACCGACGCGGCAACCAACACAATGGTATGTGACGTCACCGCATATCAAACGCCGACCGTTCCCATGACCCCGCTGCCGGAGGCCACGGTTTTCTCCAATGCCATCGACGCAAACTTCCCCGCGACCCACGGCGGCACACCCACGCTCACCGCGTTCAACGGCACGATTCCCTATGTTCAGGGTCTTGCGGCTGCAAATCCTTCAGCGCAGGTTGCCGTGGTTTTGGTCACGGACGGCGAGCCTTACGATTGCCCAAACGGCAACAAGACCAACATCAACTTGGTGGGGGACGCCATCCGCACCATCGCGGCGACAATTCCCACTTACGTGATAGGCGTCACCAACGTGACCAACCTCGGGGTCCTGGCAACCGCGGGGGGCACGGGCACTCCGTTCATCGTCGATGTCGCCGACCCGGTGCAGACTCAGCAACAATTCACCGACGCAGTTAACCTGATTCGCGGCAGCGCCGTCCCCTGCGATGTCGACATCCCGCCGCCGCCCATGGGACAGACCCTGGATCCAGGTCTGGTCAACGTGCAGTACACCGCCGTGAGCGGCAGCACGACCACTTTCTTGCAGAGCGCCGATTGCTCCGGCGACCAGGGCTGGCACTACGACGACCCGTCGGCTCCCCAGCGCATCCTGCTCTGTCCGGGCGCATGCCAAACCGTCAAAAGCCAGTTCGGCGGCCGCTTAGAAGTTGCCTTCGGCTGCGCAACCCAGGTGTTCTGATGGGTTTGGAAGCGCGCGAGCTCTCTGTCCCAATCCGCTCGGCCGGGCTCGACTCCACCGAGGCAGAGCAGTTTCGGGTTGATGGGTTTCTCGGTCCCTATCGCCTGTGCACGCCGTCTGAAATGGAGCGCGTGCGGGAGCACATCGACCAGGAGGTGCTGCCCTCCCCTGGTCGGAATCCGGGCAGCACCTTGCACTGCCGACACTTAGACCAGCGGGTGGTCTACGATCTCTGCGCGCACCCGGCGATTTTGGGTCGCATGAGTGCCTTGGCGGGCCCGGACCTGGTACTCTGGAGCTCGAATTTTTGGCTCAAAAACCCCGGCGCCTGTGAGATCCCCTGGCACCAAGACTACAATTATTGGCCGCTCGAGCCGGTTTTGAACCTTTCGGCGTGGATCGCGATCAACGAAGTCACCCTCGACAATGCCTGCGTGCAGGTGATTCCCGGATCGCACAAGAAACATCTGCCGAGTATTGGAACGCCGGATGGGCTTGATTTTCAAACCATGGCGGATCCCCAATTTTTCGATGCTTCACAGGCCGTCGATATGGAGCTTCGACCGGGCGAGTTCTTTTTGTTCAACGAGCGACTGTTGCATCGGTCTGCGCCGAACCGCTCCGAGCGCCGCCGGCTCGGCCTCGGAGTGCGGATCACCCTGCCCTTCGTGCGTGTCTACAGTGATGTGCGGCCCCTGTTCCCCGGGCACGCCTGCATTTTGGTTTCGGGCGAAGACCGCTTCGGAATCAACCGAATGCAAAGCCCTCCCCAGGCATAGAAGGCTGGGGCATACGCCACGCTTTGGACGGTATCGGATCCCGGAGGCACCCCATTGTGATAAGGTGCCGCGAAGATCTACTTAAAGCAGCAAGGGCAGCAGGATGGTTTTCATCCTTCATTCGCCCGTCTTTTGGCGGTGCAGCCGCTTTGCGCCTTCACGGTTTGCACCTTCTATCTGCTGCCAAAATTCTTGACCAGCGAGTTTTCCGCCTCGCCGTCGCAAGTGGGATGGGTGAGCACGGCCTACGGCGGCGCATCCATCGTGGCGTTGCCCATTCTGGGCGTTGCCATCGACAGAAGTTCGGCGCGCCGGCTGATGCTCGTCAGCAGCTTGGTACTGGTGGGTTCGGCGCTGGGATTCGTTTGGGTCGAGGCTTTTGGTCCACTGGTCCTGATCTTGCGCTTCGCGCAGGGAGTCGCCTGGGCGTTGAGCTTCACCGCGGGGATGATGTTGACGACGACGCTTGCGCCTCCGGAACGGCTTTCTCAAGCCATTGGGTATTACGGATCGTCAAACCTGGTCATGAACGCTCTGGCGCCCGCCGTTGCGGAGACGCTCGCAGAGCATTTTGGCTGGAAGGTGTCGTTCCTTGCGGCCGCCGTCACCAGCGCGTTCGCATGGTTCATCGCGCGCGGATTACCGAAGGCACAACCGGCGCCGCCCATCGTAACATCGCTGTGGAGTTTACTCGGGCGCCAGAGCTCGTGGTGGATGGTCGTCATCGTCGCAATCTGGGGCAGCGCCTTTGGAGCGATGCTCACGTTTTGTCAACCTTTTGCAATGGCGCTCGGCATCCAACGGGTTCGGGGCTTTTTCATTGCTTACACGGCTGCAGCCTTGTTCGCGCGGCTAGCAACCGGGGGTTTGCCCGATCGCATCGGCCGCTATCGGGTGTCGGTTGGCTCGCTGGCGCTCTATGCGGCCGTGGTTTTTGCAACGCAGGGACTTCGCCCCGGCTGGCTCGAGCCTCTGGGCTTGTTCTTCGGTCTTGCCCACGGTCTATTTTTCCCGGCGTTCAGCGCCCTTACCCTCGAGCGCGTCACCGTCGCGGAGCAAGGGAAACTGACGGCCTTGTCCAATGGCGCCTTTAACCTGGGCTTTGCCGCAAGCGGTGCCGTACTGGGTCCTATCGCTGAACACGTGGGCTATCCGCGAGTCTTTACGGTTGCCGGCCTGGCGACCTTCGCCGGTGTGGCGATTCTGCCGTTGACCCCGTTCAAGCGTTCCAAGCTGCCGCCGGAGGCTCTGGACCCCATTTAGATAACCAAAGTCCCAAATTGAGACGCTGGCTGTGGGGGGCGGCCCGCGGTGCTCCGCATCGCAAGGGGAGAGCGTCCAGGGTTATTTTCCTCCGGCCCTGGGACTGATATGCTTAAAGATCGTTTCACCGGCTGAAGCTCCGGTTTCCACGGGTTGCTAACATCATGAACGGAGACGTCCTGCTCATCGAGGCCGGCGCGCGCCTCTGCGCGCTGCCCATGGCTCAGGTGGTAGAGACCATGCGGCCGCTGGCTGTGGATCCGATCGCCAACGCGCCTCCCTTCGTAGCCGGGCTGTCATTGATTCGCGGTCGTCCGGTCCCGGTCGTGCTCTTGGAAGTCTTGCTCGCGGGAAAGGCGGACTCAGAGCCAAGACGCTGGGTAACGCTCCGAGTGGGCAGCCGGATGGTGGCGCTAGCCGTCGGTCGCGTAGTTGGAACCCGCCGAGATTCGGAGCTCGAGCTCGAAGGTATTCCTCCCCTTTTGTCGGATGCGGCCTCCGAGGCCATCGAGGCGCTGGGGCGTCTCGACCAACAGTTGTTAGTCCTCTTGAAGACGGCGCGGGTGGTGCCGGAGGAGATTTGGGGTTGGATTGCAACGCTGGGGGAGTCCGAATGACGGGACGCCAGCCCGAAGCGCTCTCCGTAACCGAAGGTCGCGCGCTCCAGTCCGAGCAAGACCTGGAGCTCTTTCGCGAGCTCATCGCAGCTCGGATGGGCCTGCGCTTCGAAGACGACAAGCTGGCGCTTTTGCGCGATGTGCTCCACGAGCGGCAGCGCGCTACGCGCTCTGCTGCCCCGGTCATTTATTTCGATCGGCTGGCCTCCGACTCGCCCGAGCTCGGAGAGTTGGCGCGCGTACTCTCGGTGCCTGAGACGTATTTTTTGCGCAACGCGGACCAATTTCTGGCGATCCGGGAGTGGTTTCGGACCCGGGCTTACCGGTCACCCAAAGCGCGGTTTCGCGTGCTTTCGGCGGGTTGTGCCACCGGCGAAGAGCCGTATTCGGTGGCCATGGTGGCCGAAGAGGTATTGGGAAGCACAGCCTGCGTTTCGATCACCGGTGTCGATGTCAATCCCGATGCTCTGCACAAGGCCCGCAGAGGTCGCTACACGACTTGGTCGCTGCGCGAAGTGCCTGCCCCTGTAGTTGAGCGCTACTTCCAACGCGACGGTTCCGACTTCGTTCTCGAGGCGCGCCTTCGTGACTCGGTCGAATTCGCATGGCGTAATTTGACCGCTCCCGACCCGGAGTTCTGGAAGCCGGAGCTGTTCGATTTGGTGCTTTGCCGCAATGTGCTGATGTACCTGACACCCGAAGCGGCACGCGGGATAGTGCACCGCATCGCCGAGTCGTTGGTGCCGGGCGGTTTGCTCTTCCTCGGGCACGCCGAGAACCTGCGTGGTCTTTCCAGTGACTTTCATCTGCATCACCAATTCGGCACCTTTTTTTACGAGCGGCGCGGGTCGCTCACACCGCAACCGGTAGCCGGTATTGAAGCCGAGGCTCCCGAGCCGCCACCACTCTCCGACGGCTCCTGGGTGGAAGCGATCCGGAGCGCCTCCAGTCGAATCGCCGAGCTGGTGAGCACCCCTTCGCCGGCGCCCAAGCCCGAGGTGGCCACCAGCCCCAGAACCATGGACTCCGCGCTCGAGCTGATGCAGCTCGGCCGCGCTGACGAGGCCCTGCGCCGATTGGAAATGTCAACCGGCGCCAGAGATGTGGATCGCGACGCACTGCTGCTCCGAGCCGTCTTGCTCACCAGCGGCGGCAACATTCGAGCAGCCGAGCAAACCTGCGAGCGTTTGCTGGCCGAAGACGAGCTCAATGCCGGTGCACACTACGTTTTGGCCCTGTGTCGAGAGAACGGCGGTGACCTGGAGGCGGCCATCGAGCATGATCGCACCGCGCTCTATCTGGACGCGGATTTTTCAATGCCGCACTTGCATCTGGGGCTCATTGCGCGCCGGCGCCGCGATCTGCTCACCGCGCATCGCGAGCTAAAGCTTGCTCTGGGGCTCTTGGCGCGCGACGAGCCTTCACGCGTGATGCTGTTCGGAGGAGGGTTCGGCCGAGAGGGCCTCTTGCAATTGTGTCGCACCGAGCTCAAGGCGCTGGAAGGGGGCGGACCGTGAACCATTTACGGCTGGGACGCGCGGTGCAAGAGCTGCGCGAGTCATTCGACGCCGTATTCCGAGCCCCGCTCAGCGGAGAGCTCTCCCCGCTCGAGTCGTTTCTGGCAATTCGCGTGGGCAGCGGCCGCTATCTGCTCCGACTCCGGGAGCTCGCGGGTGTGCACCGATGCCCCCCAATTGTGCCCCTTCCGGGCTCGTTTCCCGAACAACTCGGGTTGATCGGCTTGCGCGGCTCGCTGGTGGCCGCATACGCGCTAGCCGCTTTCTCCGGAGAAACCCCAGGAGCCGGCCGTTGGATCGGACTGTGTAAACCCCATCACGGCGTGGGCCTGGTCTTCGACGAAGTGGAGGGGCAGGTGAGCGTCCGCGCCGACAGCATTCGCCGCCGCGGCGATGCGTCGGAAACCCATACCAACGAGCTCGTGGACAGCGCCGACGGCGCTCGAGCCGTGATCGATGTTCCATCTATTTTGGCAGCCATCCGGAACCGGCTCGGCACAGCCGGTACCGAGAAGTAGCGAGGACGACATGTCGGGATCGTGGACCTTCGGAAAAAAACTAGCAGCGGCTTTCGGGTTGCTGCTCGTGCTCACCGTCGCCATGGCGATGGTTTCCTACTTTGCTCTAAAACGCGTTGTGGAAACCAAAGATCAGGTAATCACGGTAACCGCTCAAAACCTGATCGATGCCCAGGGGATGCTGGTCGCCATGCAGGGCATCGCCGCGGCGGGGCGGGGCTTTGCCCTCACCAAAGATGAGCGCTTCGCCCGAGGGGTTGATGCGTCGGGGCAGAGCTTTGTCAGGTCGCTGCAAGCGGTACGGCAGCGCAGCACCAGCCCCGAGCAACTGCGGCTTCTCGGGGAGATCGAGCCATCCGAGCTGGCGTACCTCGCCGCCGTCACCGACCTGGTGGCGAGCGCGCGCAAAGGCGCGAACATAGCCGAGGTGGTCGCGAGCTTTGATTCGATGGTCCTGCCGAAATACGACCTATTGAATCAAAAGGTCACCGGCTTTGTCAGTCGGGAGCAGGCCAACGCGGACGAGCAGCGGCGCGCGGCCACGGAAATCGCCGCCAGCGCCAGCAATACGGTCTTGGCCATCAGCGCCGCGGCGGTGATGGCGGCGCTACTGGTGGCGGGTGTGCTGATCCGCGGGCTGACTCGCCAGATTGGAACGTCGGTTCAACACGTTCGGAGCTCTTCGGCCGAGCTCCAGGCTGCGGCCACGCAGCAAGCCTCAGGCGCGAGGGAACAGGTTACCGCGATGAGTGAGATCTCCACCACCATCGGCGAGCTCTTGACCACCTCTCGACAGATCGCCGAAAGCGCTCAGCGGGTTGCGAAAGTGGCGAGCGAAACCGCCGAAGGCGCCCGCGCCGGGAACGTCGTAGTTGTTAACACGCACGATTCGGTGAACCTCATCAAACGCCAAGTCGACGTCATCGCAGAGCACATGTTGGAGCTCGGGCGCAAATCGCAGCAAATCGGCGGAATTCTAGAGCTCATCAACGAGCTTGCCGAGCAGACCAACATTTTGGCCATCAACGCCACCATCGAAGCCTCGGGGGCCGGCGAATCGGGGCGTCGCTTTGCGGTGGTGGGAGACGAGATCCGAAAACTCTCGGACCGCGTCGGCGGGTCCACCAAAGAAATTCGCGGGCTCATCGAAGAAATCCGGTCCGCGGTGAATTCGACGGTGATGGCGACCGAGACCGGAACGAAAAGTGTTGAGGCCGGAGCGCAGCGCTTTTCCGAGCTCGCCGCCTCCTTTCAGCGGATTTTGGCGCTGGTCGAAACCACCACCCAGGTGGCGCGCGAAATCGAGCTCAGCACCAAACAGCAAACCACCGCCGTGGAACAAGTGAACGTGGCCATCGCCAACGTGGCTCAAGCCACTAAAGAGGCGGAAGCGGGAACCGGGCAAACACTGCAAACCGCTTCGCAGCTCGCCAGCTTGTCCGACGAGCTGGCCAAACTGGTTCAGTCACAAGCGGCTTGAGCCATGACCGTCGATCGGTACCGCTACTTTCGCGTGGAAGCACAGGAGCTGCTCGAGCAGTTGAGCCAGGGCGCACTCGGGCTCGAACGCGGTGCGGAGACCGAATCGGTGCAACGGCTGCTCCGGCTGGCTCACACGCTCAAGGGCGCAGCGCGCGTGGTCAAGCTGAACCACATCGGCGATATCGCGCACAAGCTGGAGGATTTGCTGGTCCCGTTCCGAAAGCAGCCCGGCCCCATGGGCCGGGATACGGTGGATGCTTTGCTCGGCATGCTGGATGAGATTCGAAAGCTGGTGCCGTCGGCTGCGGAAGAATTGCCCGTGGACCCGGGTGTTATCCCAGCCCGCGCCGCACCCGCGGCGGATAACATCGAAAGCCTGCGTTTGAACATTGCCGAGCTCGACAATTTGCTGGAAAACGTGGTGGAAGCCGGCGTGCAGGTCGAGGTGCTGCGCAGCCATGAACAGGGTCTCGGCGCCCTGCTCGAGCGTTGCGACGCGCTGCTGGCCGAGCTTGGCACGGCGACTGCGGCGGGCGGTGGCAATGGCGCTGGCCCGTTCCGCCTACGGCAGCGAGCCGAACAGCTGCGCGCGGAGCTCGGGCCCACTCGGCGCTTGGTGGGTGAGCGCAGCGACCCAGTGCAGCGTGAGATCACTGAGCTTCGCGAGCGCATATCGGAGCTTCGACTGGTTTCCGCCAGCGCGCTGTTCGGAGACCTGGAGCGCGCAGTGCGCGATGCAGCGCACTCGCTGGGCAAATCGGTTACCTGCGAGTTCGACGGCGGCGAGACCCGGATCGATGCTCACGTGCTGGCCAGCCTCCGCGGCGCGCTGCTGCATGTGGTGCGCAACGCCGTGGCGCACGGCATCGAGGACCCCTCGCGTCGGGCGGAAATGGGCAAGCCAGCGACCGGCGTGGTGTCGCTTTCGGTCGAGCGTCGCGGTCACAGAGCGTCGTTTTCGTGTCGAGATGACGGCCGGGGGATCGATCTGGCCGCGGTGCGAGACTCCGCTCTGGAGCGGGGTTTGCTGACGGCCTCGGAGGCGCCGCAGTTTACTCACCGCGCCGCAGTCGCTTTGCTCTTACAAGGCGGCGTCACCACCAGCGGGCAGGTCACCCAAATCGCCGGGCGCGGGGTGGGCTTGGATGTCGTACGCGACACCACGCTTCGTCTCAAGGGGGAAATAGATATCGACACCAAGACCGGCCAAGGCACCACCGTTACCCTCACCGTGCCGCTCTCCCTCTCGGCGCTGCCGGCATTGGCAGTCGAAGCAGGCGACATAAGAACTCTGGTTCCCATCTACGCGGTCAGCAAAACCGTGCGGCTGCAACCGAGCGACGTATCCAAAACCTCCGAGGGAGAGACCATCGTGGATAACGACAAAGTGATCCCCCTTTTGTCGCTGGCGCGAGCTCTGGGTCGACCATCCGTTTCGCGCGGCGCGCGTTCTTCGCCGTCGGGGCGCGCCGGCGGCGGGCGCACCGCCGTCGTCGTGCGATCGGGAGCGGGCAGCGTTGCGCTCGACGTGGACCGCCTGTTGGGCGTTCAAACCGCGGTGGTCCGGGCGTTGCCGGAGCTGGCGAGCGCCGGACCGGCGGTGTCGGGCGCGGCTCTGGACCGCATGGGGAACCCGCAATTCCTTTTGTCTCCGGCCGCGGTCGTGCGCTGGAGCGAACAAGCCCTCCCCGAGCCCGAAGCCGCACCCGAAGCGGTTCGGCTACCCATCCTGGTCATCGACGATTCGCTCACCACCCGCATGCTGGAGCAAAGCATCCTGGAGTCTGCGGGGTATGAGGTCGACTTGGCCACATCCGCGGAAGAAGCGCTCGGAAAGGCCGCACAGCGCCGATATAGCCTGTTCATCGTGGACGTCGAGATGCCGGGAATGGACGGTTTTCAGTTCGTCGCCCAGACCCGCGCTGACCCGGCGCTTCGCGAGATTCCTTCCATCTTGGTCACCTCACGCGGCGATTCCGAAGATCGCCGGCGGGGCAAACAGGCAGGCGCGCGCGCATACATCGTAAAGCGCGAATTTACCCAGGAAACACTGCTCGAAACCATCCACAGGCTCATCGGTTAGGTCGACGCTTTGCACAAGATTCGGGTTTTGGTGGTCGAAGACTCACTCACCGTGCGAAAGCGGTTGGTCGAGGTATTGTCGTCGGACCAGGCGCTGGAGGTGGTGGGTGAAGCGAGCGATGGCAAGACGGCGGTCGAGCTCTGTCAAGCGCTCAGGCCCGACGTCATGACTCTGGACATGATGCTGCCGGTGATGACGGGGTTGGCGGTGACCGAATACGTGATGGCTTTCTTCCCCACACCCATCTTGGTGGTTTCCGCATCCACCAATCGGGGCGAGGTTTTCAAAACCTACGATGCGCTGGCAGCCGGCGCGGTGGACGTTTTAGACAAGACGTTGGGCGACGATCCGGGCGAGCAGTGGGAACGCAAGCTGGTCGAGGCGGTCAAGATGGTGTCAAGGATTCGAGTCATCACGCATCCTCGCGCTCGCCTACGGCGGCTCGCTTTAGAACCCAGAGTTCCCGACTTTGAGCGCCGGCAAAATGGCGAGCCCAGGCTGGTTGCGATCGGGGCTTCCACCGGGGGGCCTGGCGCCGTGCACGCCATCCTGCGCGCTTTGCCTGAGGATTTCCCGCTGCCCGTCTTATTGGTGATCCACATCTGTGAACCTTTTGCCTCTTCGCTTGCAGAATGGCTCGATGACCAGACACAGCTTGTGGTTCGTCACGCCATTGACGGCGAGCGTTTGCCCGCCCCCAGCGCCGGTCGTGGCACGGTGCTCATGGCTCCCCCGCGTTCGCACTTGATTGTACAGCGAGGCCGACTCGGATTGACCTCTGATCCCGAGCGGCACTCCTGCCGCCCGTCGGTCGACGTCTTGTTCGAGTCCATCGCTGCGGAGTGCGCGACACAAAGCTTGGCCTGCTTGCTCACTGGAATGGGCAGAGACGGAGCGCAAGGGCTGCTGGCGATTCAGAAATGCGGGGGAACCACTATCGCCCAGGACGAAGCCACCTCCGTGGTCTACGGGATGCCGCGGGAAGCGGTGCTGCTCGGCGCCGCCGGGCGCGTTCTTCCGCTGGAGCAAATCGCTCCCGCCATGATCGCTTGGTCCGGCTGGCAGGGAACGCTTCGGAGTGAAACGTGACCGACCGCGTACTCATCATCGACGACAGTCTGACGGTGCGCATGGACTTGAAGCAGGCCTTCGAATCCAGCGGTCTTTTGCCGGTGCTGTGCTCCACTGCAAAAGAAGCTCGCGCTCGGCTGTCCGAAGATTCCCTGAGCCTGGTGGTGCTCGACGTGTTGCTTCCCGATGAAGATGGGATCGAGCTACTGAAAGACCTTCGCTCCGCACCGGGCACCGAAGCCCTACCGGTCATTCTGCTTTCTTCGGAAGCCGAGGTATCCGATCGGGTGCGCGGACTGAGAACCGGTGCCAACGAATACGTCGGCAAGCCATACGATGCCGCTTACATCGTTTCCCGCGCGCGCGAGCTTTTGCGACGCCGACGCCCGCGCGGGGATCGGCCCACAATCCTGATCATCGACGACAGCGCCACCTTCCGCGAGGAGCTGGCCGAGCAGCTGTCGTTGGCGGGATACGGGACCGAAAAAGCCGTGGACGGGGAGCAGGGCCTTCATCTAGCTGCCGAGCTCCAACCCGACGCGATCATCGTGGACGGTGTGATGCCCGGCATGGATGGCCCTACCGTTGTGCGACGCATCCGGTTGGACCCCGGCCTTCAGAGCACGCCTTGCCTGCTGTTGACTGCATCGGAGGGGGCAACCAGCGAGATTTTGGCTCTGGATGCCGGCGCCGATGCTTACGTGCGCAAGACCGAAGATCTGCCGGTGATTCTGGCGCGTCTGACCGCCATGTTGCGATCCGCCAAGGAATCGCGCGAGCGAGCGCCGGCGGCGAGCGCGCTCGGATCGAAGAAGGTGCTGGCCGTAGATGATAGCCCCACTTACCTCGCGGAACTGACGGAGCACCTGAGTGCCCAGGGGTATGAGGTGATAAAAGCCCGATCGGGCAAGGAGGCTCTCGAGCTGCTTTCGGTGCAGATGGTCGACTGCATACTGCTGGATCTGATGATGCCCGGCTTGTCCGGGACCGACACCTGCCGCAGGATCAAGGGCTCGCCTTTGTTGCGCAATGTGCCGCTGATCATGCTGACCGCGCTGGATGAACGGGAAGCGATGATCACCGCCATCAATGTCGGCGCTGACGATTACATTACCAAATCCAGCGACTTCGAGGTCCTTCGAGCACGCCTCCGGGCCCAGGTTCGCCGCAAACAGTTCGAAGACGAAAACCGCCGCGTGCGCGAAGAACTCTTGCAGCGAGACGCCGAAACTCGCTCTGCGCAAGAGCTTGCCGAGACCCGAGCCACCTTGCTCGACGCGCTGGCACAAAAGAACTCCGCGCTCGAGCTCTTGAATCAAGAGCTCCAGACTTTCGCCTACTCGGTGTCGCACGACCTCCGAGCTCCTCTGCGCAGCATGGATGGCTTCAGCAGCGCGTTGCTCGAGCGCTACGGTGATGAGCTAGACAGCGAGGGACGTCATTATCTCGAGCGAATTCGGGCCGGCGCAAAAAGAATGGGCGATCTCATCGACGGCCTGCTCACTCTGTCCCGCGTCACCCGAAAAGAACTGAACCGCAAGCCGGTTCACCTGGAACAAATAGCCAAGCGGGTATTGGCTCAGTTTCGGGATTTGGAGCCAGATAGATCTGTAGAGACATATATCCAGGAAGATATGGTAGTCCACGCCGACCCCCAACTCATCGAATCCGCCATCGAAAACCTGCTGGGCAACGCCTGGAAATTCACGTCCCAGCGCCCCCAAGCCAAAATCGAATTCACAGCAGCCGCCAACGGTCAGGCGGAAATGGTGTACACGGTACGGGACAACGGCGCCGGATTCGACATCGTATACTCGGATAAGCTTTTCGGCCCATTCCAGCGTTTGCACTCGCCCGGCGAATACGAGGGTACCGGAATTGGGCTGGCCACGGTTCAGCGGATCATCCGTCGGCACGGCGGCCGCATTTGGGCCGAGGCCGCGCCAAACCAAGGGGCCAGCTTCCATTTCGTTTTGGAAGGACTGCATTCCAAGACTAGGAAAACGTGAGGACTGCCAACATGATCCGAACCATCCTGCTGGTGGAAGACGACCGCGACGATGAGGAGCTCACCTGCCGGTCACTTCGAGAAGCGGGCATTCGAAACCAGATCGCGGTAGCGCGCGACGGGGCAGCAGCGCTGGAAAGTTTGTTTGGAGACCAAGCATCGTTGCCGGCCCTGGTGCTACTCGACCTGAAGCTCCCCAAGTTGGACGGATTCGATGTATTGCGCAGAATTCGGGCCGACAGTCGCACTCGGTCGCTGCCGGTGGTGATCCTGACCTCCTCGGATGCCGACGAAGACGTGATGAAGAGCTACGAGCTCGGGGTTAATAGTTACGTGCGGAAACCGGTGGGGTTTGCCGAATTTGCTCGGACGGTGGGCGAGCTTGGTTTATATTGGTTGATTCTTTCCGAATCGCCCCTGAGGGACGGACATGACG
>DASXTY010000257.1:0-1938 GCA_036505155.1 Polyangiaceae bacterium
GAATTAACTCTTTACGTGGCCTGGTAAGTCCCTTAATCTGTTCGCAAAGCGCTCGAAGTCCCCATCCAGTTCCTCGCTGGTGTCGGGCATGAGTTCCGCGTTTACTTGGCTCCTCACGTCCTTGTTCAGGTAGTTGCCACATTCATCTCCGGCGCGCGACGCGGCAGCCAGAACAGGTCGAGCTAGTCAAAGTGCTGATCGACCCACTCTTGTACGAGCGCCGGTTCATGCGCCGACTGACGATCAAGAATCAGAAAGATCTTCTTCCGGTCGCCGCGCAACAACCGCTCAAGGAAGACCAAGAACACCGCGGCCGTCAACATCCATTTGTAGTTGAGCAAGCTCACATGCCACCGTTGGTGCCGATGCGGCGAGGTTCACGCGAAAGCGGTTGGCCGACACCCGGATCTCCAGAGCCGCACCCACCCGCGCGTACCGCGTCCGGAATGGTCGTTAGCACCGGCACCCTTTGCATCGCACCAGAGATCTCGGCCCCTCCGCGGTGGGCGCGGCGCTCAACGGCCGGATAGGTCTTTTCCAGCCAATCCATTACGTCCGCCGGGTCTTGAAGGTGGGCCAGGCGGCGCGGCCGCTGCGGCGTATGACCCCAGCGCTTCAGGTATTCTACGACGGTGCGCACCAGCATGTGGCAGAAAAAGAGGACGCAGCTCGTTTTCTCGTTCAGGAACAACGCTCCTCCGGCAGGGCTTTCTTGGGCCGGCCCACGGATCGCAGGGTGTGGCTCAACCCCAGTCGGCTCGCCATCTGCTCCCTCCAAACGGCCGAACCAAAGGGGCTGCCCCGCTGTAGCGCCCGACGAAAGGCAGCCAGCTCCGCCTCGGTTTGGGCCGCGTTGACGCGCTCCACCCAGTCCGCCGGCACGGGCACCGGCCCCGGCGCCAGGAAGGGACGCGGCTGCTCGTCGCCATGCACCCGCCGCCACAAACTTGACCAACGCCAGTGCTCGGCACGCTGCACCAGGTTGGCCCGAAGCGGATTGCGTTCGACATAGCGACAGACCGTAGGAAGGTGCTCGTCGCTCTCGATCGCGAAGGCTTTGAAGCGGCCTTGGTAGATGTGCCCGGTGCCGGACGTATGGTAGTGGTCATGCCAGCGCATGCTGTGCGTGTGCGTCAGCCAGCGGCAGAAGTTGCTCAGGTCGTCGTCGCGCTCGGGCCAAAGCACGAAGTGCCAGTGGTTAGGCATCAGGACGAAGGCAAGGATGCGCATCGGGTAGGCGTCGAGCGCCTCGGCCAACACGCGCAAAAAGGCGGCGGAGTCGGCGGGCTTCTCGAAGAGCGGCAAGCGCGCCACACCGCGATTCAGGACGTGGTAGGCGAAGCCGCCAGGAGCGTGCCGAGGACCTCGAGCCATGGGCGAAACCTAACCGCCTCCCGGTCCCGTGTCAACCAGAAACGAGCTGCGTCCTCTTTTCTTGCCCGCGGCGAGGCCGGGCAGGCCGGCACGGGCTTCGAGGTGGAGGAAGAGCAGTCGGGGCTCGACGCAGCGGCGGGCGAGGAGGGTGTCGAAGACGTCGAAGCTATTCACCAAGGGTGGCATGGTCAACTCGCTCAACGGTGAGCCGTGTCCGGTTCCAGTAGTTCTGGGCTCGCTTCCCAGCAAGGCGCGGAAGGGGAAGAATCAAAGGAGCCAAAAGAGAAAGGAACCAACGGTCGGGAGCCTTTTGGCGACAATGCAGACCTGCAAAAAAGACTCCCGAGCCCTTTATTTCCTTACTTGGCGCAATCCTCTTTGTTTTCCCCTCTTTGTTTTCCCGAGCCCTCTTTTCTTCCCTTTTCTTCCCCTCCTTCATTTCGAGAAGCGCCCCATGACTATTGGATAGCAGTCTTGGCATAAATCGACATGTTTCAGGCCTACATTCGACCAATAGACATCACCTTCCTCGATCCGGTGATTGCAGCCGTCACAGTGTTCGTG
>DASXTY010000258.1:0-4829 GCA_036505155.1 Polyangiaceae bacterium
GAGCCCCCGAGCTCATCGCAAGCTCGGCCAGGCGAGCCGCCGATTCCGCGTTCGCCTCCATCGGTTTCTCACACAGGACCGCCACTTTCGCGGCCAAAAGGGGGCGGCAGTTTTCGAGATGGGCCCCAGGCGGCGTACACACACTGACCGCATCCGGTTTGTCCTTTGTCAGCATCTCTTCGATTGACTCTGCTACTCGCGCTCCGGTCTCCCGGGCTAGCGCCGCGGACGCCTGTGGCGAAACATCCCACGCCGACACCATCTTCGCCCCCGCGCTCGCGTAAGCAGCCGCGTGCAGCCGCGCGATACCGCCGCAGCCAATTATACCTACCTTCACATCGGTCATGATTTTCCTCTTGGGCTCGAGCGCGCTGAGCCCGGGGCGGCACTATTGCTTCTTTTTCCGTTTCGGTTCCGGCGGCTTGTCCACGCACTCGTGTTTACCGAGCAGGCAGGTTCCGTGCTCTTTGCACCACTCGGATTGCCGGCAATCGGCGACTGAGCCGGGCACGCATCCGGCCTGCGGCAACGAGCTGCTCCGCCCCTGAAACTGGCGAAGCGTGCATTGCCCCTTCACCCGGCATGCGCGGGTCTTGACGCAGTCGGCGTCGGAAAGCAACATGCAGCGCCCTTCCGAAAAAGTGCAAAAGCCCTGTTCGGTGCACATCTTGGATTGCTCACAGTCCGCGCTGGAAGTGGGCAAACACTGAGCGCCGCGCGCGGTGCACTTGGCGTACGTCTTACACTCGTCGGTGGACTTGCAATTTTCGTCGGTGGGCATGCACTCGCCGCCCTGGGCCGTGCACCGCCCCTGCTTCTTGCAACCGGTCGAAGCCTGGCAATCGGCGTTGGTGAGCGCACGGCATTCGCCCTGGCTGGGGCTGCATTGACCGCGCTCCTTACAGCCCTCCCAGCCTGCGCAATCCTGCTTGGAGGCAACGCAGCGGTCTCCCTCCAAAGTGCAGCTAGCCTGGGTTTGGCAAACCTTGGAGCGGTGGCAGTCCCCTTCTGAGGCAGCGATGCAGCGCGATCCTTCGCGCGTGCACCGCCCGGTCGCTTCGCATTCGAGCTTACATTCGGGGGCGTTGCTCTCCCGACAGCCATCGATGAGCGACAGCAAGCAGAGCAACAGCAGTGTCGTCCCGAGACTCTTGGCGGAGCGCGTCACAACGCCGGAGGTAGCAGATTGGGTGGCCGCGGCTCAAGGGCGGATTACTTGCGTACCGGGGGGCGGGACGTAGACGAACTCGTTGGGCGGTACTTTGACGTTGACGGCGGGCGATTCGAAGTCGAAGCGATTTTTGTTGCCCTGGGCGTCCAACAGCAACACGCGGCGAACTTGGTAGGTCTTGGCGTCAACGTACAAAAGGACCTTCTGGTAGGCTGGGGTGGGATTTTTTGGCTCTGCCAGGAGTACGTAGCAGCCGGTGCACTTCATCTTTTCCGAGTCGAGCTTCTGCAAATTGAAGGTCTGCTTCAGGCTCCCCGCACCCATCAGGAATACCAGCGCAGCCGGATATTGGCTCTTGTCCATGGGCTGCTCGTACATTTGCCGGTTTTCTTCTTCGTAAACTTTGATGATCTTTCCGTCCGACACCACGCGGTTGCCGTTGTTGGTGTAGCGCCAACTCATCTTGCCGGGCTTTTGGAAAATGACCTGGCCCCGGTTGTCTTTGGTTTTGTTGCGATGTTTGATGAGGTAACGCTGGCGGAAATCCGACTTGAACGTGCGGGTCTTGTCGTAAAACTGCTGCATCCGCTCGGCGATCTCTGAGGCGTCCGGGGCTGCGGCGGCGGGCGCTGTGCGAACCAGCAAGGCACAGCCAAGAATCAGGGCGCCTAAAAACGAACGTCGCTTCATGACCATGGTCTGACGGGTGAAAAGCGCAAAAGATTCCCGCGTGGATAGCGTGCCAGGTTTTGGGTGGCAAAAGTCAATATAACCCCTGCTCTGGTCCGGGGGCTCACGCCCTATCGGAACACCGCGCCCCGCGGCGGCCGCCGGCGCGTGGCCCGGGGCGGATGAAAAGAGGCCAGGGACCGACCGGTCTGCCCCTCCACCGCTCTGGCAAAGGAAATCAAACGGAGGTGGGTTACCGCCACGGCGAGCGCGTCGGCGGCATCGCTCGAAGGCACCGCTCCCAGGCCCAATATTGCGCGAACCATCAAGGCGACCTGGTGTTTTTCGGCCTGCCCTCTACCGGTGAGGGTGCGTTTGACGCGGGCGGGCGAGTATTCGAAGACCGGGATCCCAGCTCGCGCCAAGCCGCAGAGGGCAACTCCGCGCGCGTGCCCGAGCTTGGCGGCGGCCTGCGCGTCGCGATGAAAGAAAAGGCTCTCCACCGATCCATGTTCAGGCCGATGACGCTCCAGGATGACGGCGAGCTCCCGATCGATTTGCTCCAGCCGAGTCGCTAGGGGCTTTGCGGCGTCAAGGGCGATGACCCCATGGGCCAAGCACGACAAACGACTGCCCTCGCGGCTCACCACGCCCCAGCCCAGGCGGCGCGTGCCGGGATCAACGCCAACGACGATCACGGCTAGTTGACTAGCAGCGCACGGGAGCCATGGAAAGTCCGCTGGTGCGGCAAGCAGGAAACCAGCCGATCCCCGAGGGCGTTGGTGGCGTAGTCTTGGTCCGGTGGCGCCGACTGACCCGGATGTCGTGGTGATTGGTGCCGGACCCAACGGCCTGGTTGCCGCTTGTGCTCTGGCTTCGGCGGGCTTTCAGGTACTGGTGTTGGAAGCGAATCCGCGCCGGCCGGGCGGGGCGCTCGGAACCGAGCAGCTGACCTTGCCGGGCTTTTACCACGACACGGGCCCGGCATTTTTTCCCTTCGGCAAGAACAGTCCCGCATTCGACCGCCTGAACCTCCGGGCATACGGCGTCGAGTGGCTGCACGCCGCGTTCGAAAGTTGCCATCCGGCGCCCGACGATAGCTACGCATGCATTGCGCGCAATCCGGCGGCCACCCAACATCATTTCGGTAGCGAAAGAGATACACAGAGGTGGGTCGAGCTTGCAAATTGGCACGCTCGCATCGAACCGCATTTATTGGATGCTTTACTGCTCCCGTTTCCCAGTTTGGGACCGCTTTGGCGGTTGGGCTTTGTCAATGCGCTCAAGCTGGCGCGGCTGTTCTGTTCGAGTGGGCGTAGGTTGGCTCGGCGCTTGTTCGAATCCGAGGCAGCTCAACGCGTGCTGCCGAGCCTGGCGTTGCACGTCGATGTGGGTCCCGACGACCCGATGGGCGCCGCACTCGGCTATGTGCTCGGTCTCACCGCAACCACTTCTGGATATGGCGTGCCACTCGGAGGAGCGCGAAGCATCACCAACGCTCTGCTTACCATTTTGGAGCGGCATGGCGGGCGGCTCCGGCTTGGCGCGCGCGTCACGCGCGTCATCGTGAGAAACCGATGCGCTTGTGCAGTCGAGCTCGCAGGCGGAGAGCAGGTCCGCGCCGAGCGCGCAATTATGGCCAACACCGCGGCGCCGTCTCTCTTTTTAGACCTCTTGGAGCGCCAGGATATTCCGTCGCGGGTGGCCAGAGTCATGCGCCGTTTCGCTTATGGTTGGGGTACTTTCAAATTGGACTGGGCGCTCTCTGCAAACGTGCCGTGGCGCGTGGAGGCAGCGCGGCAAAGCGCAGTGGTGCACATCGGCGACAGCGTGGAGGAGTTGGCGCGTTTCGCTAAACAGGTGCGCGCTCGCCAACTGCCGGAGCGCCCTTATCTTCTGGTGGGGCAGCAAAGCCTGGTCGACCCATCGCGCGCTCCGATAGATCACCACACGCTGTACTCGTACACTCACGTTCCTTCGAATCCAGAAGGTGGCTGGAGCACGCATCGCGAGCGTTTTGCCGACACCGTGGAAGCGAGGATCGAGGAGCTTGCCCCCGGTTTTCGCGATTCGATTCTGGCTCGCTGCATCAGCGCGCCGCCCGAGCTCGAGGCAATGGACTGCAATCTCGTGGGGGGTGACCTGGGAGGGGGCTCCAATGGCTGGAGACACCAGCTCCTCTTTAGGCCGATCTTCCCCTATTTTCGCTACCGGACCCCGGTGAAGCGGCTCTACCTGTGCTCGAGCTTCGCGCATCCGGGCGCCGGAGTACACGGGATGTGCGGCTACAACGCAGCGCAGATTGCACTGCGGGACCTCGGTTGAGGCGCTCGAGGATGCGGGGTCCCGATTGGGAGTTGCAATCGCCGCCGGGGCCCGTTAGGCCTGGAGAATGAGCGGCGCGCGCCCCCTATTTGCGACGGTACTTTTGTCTCTGGGTTTCTGGAGCTGCAAAGGCCAGGGGGACGACCCCTCGACTCGGCCGCTCCCTGTGCCCGTGCCGGTCCCGGAAAAGGCGCAAAGCGAGCCCGCGCCGACGCCCGCGGCAGCACCGGCGGCGACGCGGATGGTCAGCGGCAAGCCGGCGGCCGTCTCCCCGCAGACTCCGGGTGCAGCCCCGGCGAGCGCCACCGCGACGGCTGGGACTCCGGCGTCTGCAACCGGTGCCAGCGCCATCACTTCCGCGCTCAAGGTGGACTTCGAAAAAGTGAAGGCTTGTGTGGATAAGTGCGCGGGCCAGTTTACCACCTGCATGCAGGCGAAAACCGAAGCGGGAACCATCAATCTCGCCCAGTGCCAATCCGGCCTCGACCAGTGTCAGGCGGCTTGCAAATAACGCAGTCGGCAGACCCTGCGCGGTTCGTGATCGTCGTGGGTCTCGACTACTCCATCCACGGCGATACAGCGCTGGCTCGCGCGGTGGAGTTTTCCAGGAGGAACCCCCAAGCCGTGTTGCACGTCGTGCATGCAGCGCCAGCTTATGGCCCCC
>DASXTY010000259.1:0-3921 GCA_036505155.1 Polyangiaceae bacterium
GAGCTCCCCCAGCCACTCGACAAAGTGGTGGTGCTCATGAACGGCCGTGAGTTTCATTCCACCTGGCTTGCCAACAAATCGATTTATCGCACCCGCATGGCCATTGCCGATGGGGGCGAGCTCATCGTCCTGGCGCCCGGTGTGCGCCGTTTCGGTGAAGACCCGGAGATCGATCGACTGATTCGAAAATACGGATACCGGACCACGCCTGAAATTCTGCGCTTCGTTGAGCGCGAGCCGGAGCTTGCCGAAAACCTCGCGGCGGCTGCCCACCTCATCCACGGTTCGAGCGAGGGGCGCTTTCGGGTGACGTATTGTCCGGGTGAGCTATCGCGCACGGAAGTGGAATCGGTCGGCTACGACTTTGCCGAGCTCGACGGCATGCTCGAGCGCTACCGTCCGGAGCGGCTGCAGGAAGGCTGGAATCAAGTGCGTTCCGAGCGCATCTTTTACATTTCGAGACCCGAGCTGGGTCTATGGACCGCCGGTCCGGGCGCCGGGTAGAATCCCCGGCCCCACAGGCTTTTAACCCCGAGGTGACCCGTCGTGGCGACCCCAGATAAGATCCGCAGCGCGACCCTGCTTGGCGCCCAAGGTAGCGGCAAGAGCGCCTTGGCCGAAGCGCTTCTGTACCGCGCGGGTGCCATTCACCACGTTGAAGGTGGTCGAGCTCTGGATATCGAGCCGGAAGAAGTCAAGCGCCAGTCGACGGTGTTCAGCAAAATTCAAGCGCTCACCTGGGAAAAGCACGAAATCTTCATCGCGGACACGGCTGGCGCAGCCGACTTCATCGGAGGGACCATTGCGCCGCTGGCGGCGCTCGACGCAGCGGTGGTGGTGGTCGACGCAACCGGCCGCGTCGAAGTGTCAACTCGGAAGCTTTTCAGCTTGGCCGTTTCCCACAAAAAACCCATCTTGTTTTTCATCAACAAGATGGACAAAGAGCTAGCGGATTATGACCGCGCGCTCGAATCCATCAGAAATACCCTGACCAAACGCGCCTACCCGGTCTCGCTCCCGATAGGGCAGGGAGCCGATCTCCGCGGCGCCATCGATCTGCTCGGAGCCTGCGCGTTTTTTTACGCCGATGGCAAGGTCCAGCGGGGCGAGGTGCCCGAAAGCGAGAAGGATCGGTTTGAACAGGCTCGAACCGCGCTGATCGAAGAAGTTGCCGGTACCGACGAGGAGCTTTTCGAGAAAGTGGCTTCGGGCCAAGAGCTCGGCAAAGACGAAATACTCCCGTACCTATTGAAGAACATTCGCGAAGGCGAGCTCTACCCGGTGCTTGTCGGTAGCGCCAACCCGCCAATGGGCACGACGCTCTTGTTGGATGCGCTGACGCGTCTGCTCGTGCCGAGCACGGACCTGCCGGAGCTGGAAGCTACCAACGAATCGGACGGCAGCGCTATCCAGCTCAAGCGCGGCCCGGGCGAGCCAACGGTGGCTCAAATCTTCAAAATTTTTAGCGATCCGGGTATCGGGGATATCTTCTTTCTGAAGGTGGTCGCCGGTACCGTCAAACACGGCGAGGACCTGATCAATACCCGAAGCCGCGAGCGCGAGCGACTCGGTCATTTGTTTTATTTCCGCGGCAAAGAGCGGAGTGAAGTTCCCGAAGCGCCGGCGGGCAGCGTCATCGCAGTGGCCAAGCTCAAAGGCAGCCTGGTTGGCGACACACTCTCTGCATCGGAACGACTCGTCACTTTGCCTCCCATCAGTTTTCCAAACACGGTGCACTCGGTGTCCGTGCATCCGAAGACACGCAAGGACCAGGACAAGCTCGGAATCGCCCTCAGCAAGCTCGCATCGGTGGATCCGACTCTGAATTACTACATCGACCCGGAGTTCAACGAGACCATCCTATCGGGGATGGGTGAGGTGCATCTGGAAGTGGTCGCGGGCAGGCTCAAGGACCGTTACGGCATCGACATCACGACCGGCCGGCCTCACGTCGCCTATCGGGAGACGCTCACCAAGAAGATAGAGTCCCAGGGGCGCCACAAGAAGCAGACCGGCGGGCATGGGCAGTTCGGCGATGTCTGGATTCGGGTGGAGCCGTTGCCAATTGGCACCGGGTTCGAGTTCTCCGATGAGATCAAAGGAGGCGTGATTCCAAACAAGTTCATTCCGTCGGTGGAAACCGGCGTTCGAGAGGCAATGAAGAAGGGACAGCTCGCGGGCTTTCCGGTGGTGGATGTCAAGGTGACGCTGTACGACGGGAGCTACCACACGGTCGACTCCTCGGATATCGCGTTCCAGTTGGCGGGGGCGCTCGCATTCAGAAAGTGTCAGGAAAAAGCGGGGGCCGTCCTTTTGGAGCCGATCATGCGACTAGAAGTCACGGTTCCTTCGGACTACGTGGGAGCCATCACCAACCACTTGAGCTCGCACCGCGGCAGGATTTTGGGGATGGACGGGTCGGGCGAACTTCAGAGCGTGCGCGCCGAGGTACCTCAGGCGGAGCTCTTCAGCTATTCGACCGAGCTAAGGAGCATCACCCAGGGTGCGGGTAGCTACACCATGGGGTTCGCCCAATACGAACCGTTGCCGAGCCACCTGGTAGCGCAGGTGCAGGAGTCGCTGAAGGCCGCCAGAGAAAAGATCGAATGAGCCCGTCGCGCGCGCCGAGTCGAGCGGATTTTCAGCGTGTCCAGCGCCCCGCGTTGTGCTAAAGAACGCCGCCTTTCTCAGGAGCTCGAATGAAAATTCTCGTCACAGGCGCGGCCGGCCAGCTCGGCCACGTGGTCTGCGCTACTCTTCTCGGAGCGGGACACGAGGTCGTAGGTGTCGATCAACGGTACCGCCCTGACTTGGGGGTGCGGCTGCAGGTTGTCGACCTGTTGGACGACAAGGTGGCGTATCGCTTGTTGGAAGGCTGTGAGGCGGTTGTTCACCTGGCCAATCTAACGGGACAGCTTGCGCGCCCCCTTGCGCATCAGGTGCTCAATGAAAATGTGGCGATGAATGGCAACGTCTTCCGCCCGGCACTCGAGCTCGGCGTCCGGCGCTTCGTGTTTGCCAGCTCTATCCAGGTAATTCTCAGCTCGGATGACCGCCTGGGCAGCTCCACTCCGCCCCCGCCGTACCTGCCGCTGGATGGCGCGGTGCCTCGCCGCCCGCTCACCAACACGTACGCTTTGAGCAAGGAGCTCGGTGAGCGACTGCTGGAGGTAACGGCGGAATACAAAAACGACATCGCGTGTACGGCGCTGCGTTTTCCGTTCCTCATCGGAGAGCGAACGGGTCGCTGGATCCGAAGGAGGCGCTGGCGCCGAGAGCACACGGCATTCGACGAGCTCTTGTATCTGACCGTGCCGGATGCGGCGTGCCTGATTCAAGCCGCCGTTGAGCGGCAGAAACCCGGCTATCACTGCTACTTCCCGGCGCAAACCTACCAAGTTTCCGGCTGGTCGACGCGAAAGATGGCCGACGAGTTTTGCCCGAATACCCCGCATCGGCTGGCGGCGGATTCGCTCGATGGCTTCGCTGACCTCCGAGAAATTCACGACGCCCTGGGCTGGAAACCCGCAAATCCGCCTTACGTGATCGAGCTGGAATAATTAGCCCTAATCCGACTTCTTCAGGCGAGGGTGAGCTTGGGGCACCTACCCTGGGAGCCGGGTTGCGAGCGACACAGTAGCGCCGTATGCTGGAGCAACTGAGCGCGTGACCATTCCGATCCGCTGGGATGGGCAAAGTCATGACTCGTATCAAGCTCGCCAATGTGGTCGATCAAGGCAAGTTCCGGGAGGGGCTCATTCCCGCCGCGCAAGTTCGTCAAATCGAGCTCGATGCGCTGGTCGATACCGGTGCTACGCTCCTCGCGCTACCGGAGGAAGCTGTGTCCGCTCTGGGGCTCGAGCAAATGGATAGTCGGAGCGTCCAGCTGGCGGACGGGAGCGTGCGGGAACTGCCTCTGGT
>DASXTY010000260.1:0-1840 GCA_036505155.1 Polyangiaceae bacterium
CCGCTGGTCCCTGCATTTCAGCTGCCGAAATCGCAACCAGGCCCGCCCCCAAAATCGGCCGCGGCCCCTCCCGCTGCGCCGAGCCCACGGGTAAACTCAGTCGCACTGCCGGAGACCGCTAAGGAGGCTTCTCAGCCTGCACGGTGAGAGAGCACACCACGAAGGCCTTCCAGGGCGCACTTTCGGCATCAGGACTGATCGTCCGAAACGACCTTCCCATCCCGGTAGCGGAAGCGTAAGCCGCAGTAGCTGCATTCGCTCGCGCCCCAGTTCAGCTGCGCACGGCAAACGAAGCATTGGAAGTTGCGTCCCTCCTTTCGATCCCACGTCTCTACCAGAGTCCTTGCTTTTGCAGGGAGCATTGTGGGCCAGGTTGGTACCATCTCAATCGGTGGAGGCACGCTCAGAACCAGCCCGTCCGCGAGTGCATGCTCCCAGGTCACATATTCAGAGTCTTCTAGCCACTTGCGCGCTCGATCCGAGTATGAGAAACACCGCTCCTCGCCATTGGCTTCAAGCACTTCGATGGTGCCGGCACCGGAGACAGCTAGAGAGGCCCAGCCTGCCCCGGGTTTGAACCACCATTCGTGTTCGACCACGCGCAGTGTCTTCCTGAGCCTTCGGAGCAAGCCGAGCGCGCGAAACGAAGCGATGACCAGGGTGATCCCGGAAATGAAGTACCCCAGGGTCAACCACACACCCAACGGGCTGTCCGGGAGCTTCTCGTAAGGCAGTTTGAGCGCCTGGTACACCGCACCCAGTGCGGTCATCGCAACGAGCGCGATTCCGTAAGTGAAAGCCAAACGCCGCGCTCGTCGCGCAGCGCGATCGTCTCCGACTTCGAGAAAGAGCGCGCGCACGTAAAGCACACCCAGGACAGCCAGCGCGGCCGCGGCCAGTGACCCCGCCCATTCCGCCACCGATCCTGGCGATGGGTTAAACCGTTTAATGACCAGCGCCGACATTCTCCCCGCGTCCGCGATGGCGAGCGCGCGAACCGCCCACCCAAGCCGCTCTCTCCCAGTGTTTCTTTTACCGGGCCGCGGGCTGGTCAGGCGCCAGCTGCACCACGCGGCGACCCCCTGTGCCGCGATGACGAGGTAAACCGACACGAAACTGAGCGGGACCCCGGCAAGCAAAGCCCAAAACAAACCGTGCGCGGCCTGAGCCACTTGAACCCGCCAGCGCACCTCTTCCGCGCGCGGAGGCAATTCTCTCGGCGTCTCGCGGTAACTCATGCTGGTCCGAGTGTACGTTTGGACCAGCTCTTGGGTAAGGGCGGCGGAGACAGAAGAGCGGAACATTTCCGCCCCGGAACGGGAATCCGTGGACGCCATAGCGCCGACCATCGGTGCCTGTTCTGGGTGCAGCGGCGGAAAGAGCACGTTCTGTCGATCCGTTCGCGAGACCTTCCCGCGGGCAGCCGCCTATCTTGCTGGGTCTCGAAGGTCTTGCCTGGCTGGAGTCTTCGCGTCGCGTCTTTCTGCTAGCGCCTTCACATTCGCGAGAACGCGACGGCGCAGAGCCCGGAACTTTCTGCGCATCATCAAGGCACTCATCAGGCGGGCCATGAGGTTCCGCGGCCGATAGAAGCTCTCGTTTCGGATCAGGGTGCGCCGCTCGTCGAGCGTCTCCAGCGTGAACGAGAATCCCATGTCCGCGAACATCTTCCCGAAGCCGAAACTGTCGTCGATCATGACCCATGCGATGCGCTCACCGGGTACAAACTCGGCACAGCGCTCGGCCACCTTGCCGGGCCTACCATCGAATTCGACGTCGCATCGTCGAACGGCACCAAGGCTCTCGCGGCCGCCGGTCGTGTGCTTGACCATGTAGGCCC
>DASXTY010000261.1:0-2243 GCA_036505155.1 Polyangiaceae bacterium
TAGCGGTCCGGGCGCGGGTTGGTTAGCTACACCGCCGGCTCCAGTCGGTTTCGAGCAAGCAGCCCAGAAAGCGCGGTTTCAGTGCGCTGGTTCTGGGCCGAAGTCATTTAGCGCTCGACGCCTTGCGGCGGCGGAAACCTCGCCGGCACGCGAAATCGTCTGAACACATGGAAACAAATCCGCGCGGACCGCCCTACAAACTTTTTTCTTCAATGGCGCTTCGGTTTGCCCCCCACCGCGTCGTGGGAAGCTTCACCCCAGGATGGTGCAGCTGTAAGCGCAGTCCTCGATCGTGGAGGTCCCGACGGAGACGCCGATGTTGCCGAACGCGGCCGCAGTGCAATATTGGTCGCTGAGCCCAAGCGAATACACGGTGGCGCTCAAGCCGCTAGCCACGGCCTTGCAGTTGATTCCTCCCATAGCGTCAAAGAGCAATGTGCATTGGTAGCTCCTGCTGTCGCGCAGGTTTTTGATACCGGCATTGCCTGAAACATCGACCGACAAATACTGCAGGCTGTCGCCGACTCGGGGACAGCGCGCCACGCAGGCTCCGTTCAAGCAATTTCCGGCGCAGTCGATGTTTCTCGCAAGCACCGCACCGGTGAAATGGCCGCAGCCTGGATCCGGATTTGGAAAGCAGCCGGGATCATAAACGAACTCACAATAATATTCGATGAGGTTAGCGCTCTGATCGCAGCTGTCGGTGAAGGAGCCATTCGTGCCCGTCGCCGTCGTCTTCGTGTCGGGGGCGAGGCCGTCCGGATCGGTGCATGACCCGCCCGTGGTTCCGCCGCTGCCCACTGCGCCGCCCGTTACGACTATGCCGCCGGTCCCAGCGCCTGAAACGCCGCCCATCCCGAAGCTTCCGCCCTTTGCGGTAATCCCCCCTCCCGCGGTTCCCCCACCCTTGCCCGCGGTGCCTCCCGCCATCGCTCCGCCAAAGCCCGTGTTGGCCCCACCCTTGCCGTAGACGCCGCTGCTGCCTCCTTGGCCAGCACCTCCGCCCGCCGAGGTGCCGCCACCGCCACCACTACCCGATTCGCTGGTTGCGAAGGCACCCCCACACGACGCGACCAGCGTGAGCACCGATAAGCTCCACCAATGTTGATTCATCCAAGTCTGATTCATCATCCCGAGCGCCTCATGCAAGAAGGTTATCACAATTCGGCCGCCGAGCTATGCCCGTCCGCAACTCTTTTCGAGGCGTATTAAGTCGCTGACTGCGGCGATCTGCGTGGCGACGTGTGGGGGATCCGCTGCGGCGGCTCAGCCAATAGTCGCGAACACGCAGCCGGCTCCGGCGGGGGACGAATCATTACTCGTTCAGTCCCCTCAACGGACAGAGCTGGCGGGTGGTATGGTTTCGAACGCTGCACCTTGCGGCTCACGGCCGGCCGGAGCTTGCATCGGGTCAAACGACTCCCCTGCGAATTTCACGCCTGGTTCTCCAATGTGGTCTCCACCTGTCAAACCCAGACGATTGCCGCGCCAATGACTGGGTATCGGTTGAGATGCGTAACGGATGTGTGATCGCGATCGGCATGACCCAGCCGAACGCGGAGTTTTCAGCCTGTTTGGTCCAAAGCCTGGGTCCATACCAGTGCCCTTGCAATGAGAGCGACAACGCCTACCTTGGATTGGGCAACAACGGCTGCCTCGGCGGGTGAGCCGATGTTGCCGCGGCGCCGCCCTTCATCGGGTTGGCTTCTGCTTCGAATCACGCGCCCGCAGGATGCGGTTTTGCAATGGGCCAGCCGATTGATAGCGATTTGCGCACGCTTGAAAAGGAAGTGAATAAGCTCCGACGGCGCAGCGGAGAAGCAAGACAACTCTGCTCGCGTCGGGACCTATGAAGTCGAAGCGTCCGTCGGGCAACGAGACCAGTGCGCCCTCGATTCCCTCAGTTTGCGTGAAGGCTGCGATGAGCTCCGCGCGAGTCCCGTCGAACGACCAGACTCTCAAACTGCCGATGCGCGAGACGTCCGTATCGAATGAAGAGAGGCTCCTCACGCAGCTCAAAGCAATAAGACGTTCATCCGGTGAGAGCGCAAGGACGCTGGGAAGGCAGCGGCTGCCTTCGAAGTACGCGGCGCGGTTCGCATCGGGCTCGAGCAGCGCGATGCCGCCGTCCGAAAGAGCCGCCCAGAAAGTGTGCGGTTTGCTGCTCGGGACAAGGCGCATCGCAGCAGCCTTGAGAGTTCGTCGCGCGATTTCTTTGCCGCCCCTGTCGTAAACCAAAAGCT
>DASXTY010000262.1:0-1899 GCA_036505155.1 Polyangiaceae bacterium
TTTGGGACCCGGAGTTAGCCAAAAACGATCCGCGGGTGCGACCAGTCGTTGCGTGGTTTTGTACCAGGTGCGCCCATCCCAGCGGAAGGTGCGATCGATGGCGACATAGAAACCGGCGACCATTCGTTTAATGAGAATGTCGTCTGCGCCTTCTTCCAGTTTTTCTTTGGTAAGCTCGTGAAGAAATTCCTTCACGTTGTCACGCTGCCACCACTGCACCTGCGCGTCGCTCTGGACGCCTGCGTCCAGCGGAAGCGGCGGAGCTCCCAGAGCATTGGGGGCGCCGCCATCCACCGGTTCGGCCAGGTTAGGCTCCTGTTTTGGCTTCGGCTTCAGATAGGGCTCGTATTCGAGCATCTGCTCGCGCGATGGTACGGAGCGGTAGAGCGGTGTGCCGTGCTTTGCGTTGCGGGCGTATTGGTAGGGCAATACTTCTTCCAGGTTGGGCGCGCGGAGCGCGATGCGCACCTTCGGGTTGTTCGCATCGGTGGTGCCGGCATCGCCGCACAGATACCCGGCGTTAACGATCTTGTACCAGCCGTGCTTGCAATCGCCTCCGCGCAGGGCGGGTTCGGATTCCACGGGGACGCGCCCGCCGTTCCGCAGCCAGCCAATCTTCTGCTTCTTTTCGGACGAAGGCTCAGCATAAGCGGCCGCCGCCGCGTCGGTCACCACGAGCCACGGGCCCGCCCATTGGAAGCTTGCCGGCTGCTTGGGGGTAGAAGCGTCGGCGGCAGCGGCGCTCGCGAGCTCTGGAGGTAGCTGGGGTGCGCCGGGCTGCGGTCGTTGCACCGAGGCGCCAATCCCGACCAAGGATTTTCCATCCGCCGCCGCACCCGGTGGAGGCTTTTGCTTACAGGAAATGAACCAGAGCGCCGCGCACAATCCCGCGAGGCCCACGCCCACGCGGCACGGCGAGCCTAATGATTGCCACCCTTGGATGAAAACATGGCGCCGTGCCACAGGGGTTCGGGTCCTTCTTTCTCGGGCTCTAATATCCGCATGTCGAGACCCGATCCACTTTGGGGCAGTTCGGGATGCAAGGGTCTTCATAGGTTGTACGGAAATCCGAAGCGCGGGGGCGCTGACACCCAGCAGGCTGATGCAAAAAACGGGTCGCGCACGGATGTTCGCGCGGTGCTTGCCCGGAGGTTATCTTGAACCTGGTGGATTCCTGGACCGAATGGCGCGGCCAGCACGAGCCTGGGTTCTGGCGACGGCTCTACAAGACGCTCATCGTTTCCGTTTTTATCCATTTGCCTGTGTCGCCCTTGATGGCTCTCATCGGGCTCATTCAGTTGGTCGACTTCCGGCGACCCCAAAACGTTCCCGACCTCGGGGAGATCAACGCGATACCGCTGGATATGCTCGAGAACCCGGCCGGCGGGGCAAAAGAGCCCGAGCCCGTACCAGCGCTCCCGGCTGACGTCCCGGTGCCGAAGCTCGAGCCCAAGCCCGTAAAGCCCAAGCCAATAGCGGACGCCGGTGCGCCGGATGCGGCGCCAGACGCAAAGGCTTCCGCTTCGGACGCGGGCGATGCCGGCGGCCCCCTCGGCGATCCAGTGGCGCTGAGCGGCCTCGCCGGCAAAATCGTCGACTCGAACGCCAATGTGCGCCTGGTCATTTACACGGAAAACATTCGGAGCCATCCGCTCGCCCCGAGAATTGGAAAAATGCTCAGCTCGATTTACCAATGGCGAGATTTTTTCGGCCCGACCGGTCTCGACCCGGTGCGCGACATCGATCGCATCCTCATCGCTGGCCCCCAGCTCCGCGACTCATCCCAGGTCGCCGCTGTCATCAAGTACAATGTGAGCGACCAGCGCATGCATCAAGCAGTGGATGCACTGGTGCAGCGGGATACCGAGGGCGGAAAATGGCTGGATGCCGGCGTGCCCG
>DASXTY010000263.1:0-3686 GCA_036505155.1 Polyangiaceae bacterium
GCGCCTCGCTGCCGATGAGCACCAGGCCGGCCTCGAACCTTTCGCCCAGAACGTAGTCGAAATGCGCTCTCCGGTTGGTGGCAACTACGCGGTTGCCCTTGGACTGGTCGGCATTGCGGGCCATGTGGGCTGGAGGGGTCTCTTCATTACCCCGATCGCGCTGCCGGCGTCATTCCGTCTGAACCGACGTGCGCGCCGGTGAAACGATGCTAAAAACGTCGGTTCTCGAGTGCTGCCCATCGTATTGAAAGGGGCTCGGACCCACAACCTTCGCGGCATCGACCTGGAGATTCCGCCGGGAGAGGTCGTGGTCATCACCGGAGTCTCGGGGTCCGGCAAAAGCAGTCTCGCGATGGATACCCTGTACGCCGAGGGGCAACGTCGCTTCGTCGAAAGCTTTAGCCCCTACGCGCGGCAGTTTCTCGAGCGCTTGGAGCGCCCGCCGGTCGACAAGCTCGAGCCGGTGCCCGCGGGCATCGCGGTCGATCGCAAAACGCCCATCAAGAGCTCCCGCTCCACGGTCGCGACCATGTCGGACCTCGAACCGTATCTGGCGGCGCTATTTTTGCGAGAAGCACTTCCCTTTTGCCCCGATCACGAACAGCAAGCGGTGTCGCTCGACCCGGCGAGCGCCGCGGAGCAAATCGTCAGTGCGTTTCACGGTGAGCTCGCCGTGATCACGTATCCGGTTCGAGCGGCGGGCACCGAAGCTTACCTGGAAGTTCGCGAGCAGCTGGTTCGGGACGGCTACCGGCGTCTGTGGGTCGAAAATCAAGCGATGGACGTGGACACGGTGCGCCCCTCGGTGGCGAGCAAGAAATCGGACGTGCTCGAAGTGGTCGTGGACCGGTTGAGCGCTTCTACCGAGCAGCGGAGTCGGCTTGCCGCCGATGTGGAAACCGCGTGGAAGCGGGCGCCGGGGGTGGCGCGCGCCTGGTCGAACGGGAAAAGCCTGGAGCTCTCCGAAAGCTTGTCGTGCCCCACTTGCGGTCGCGTGCTGGAACCGCCGCGCGCAGGCTTGTTTTCTTATGAGTCAGCGCTCGGAGCATGCCCGCAGTGCCGCGGCTTCGGCCGGACGCTCGGAATCGATCCCGACAAAGTGATTCCCGATCCGGATCGCTCGATCGACAAGGGAGCGATTCGCCCGTGGCGCGGCAAGTCCACGCGCTGGGAACGGGCGGAGCTCATAAAGCTTTGTCGTCGCCATGGCATTCCCACCGACGTCAAATGGCGGTCGCTCAGCGCCGCGCAAAAGCGATTGGTGATGCAAGGGGACGGGAGCTGGGATTCTGGAATGTTCCCCGGAGTGATGGGTTGGTTTTCCTGGCAAGAGACCCGAACCTACAAGATGCATGTGCGCGTGTTGCTCTCGCGCTACCGCTCCTATGACGCGTGTCGCGCTTGTGAGGGCAAACGACTGAACGCGACCGCGCTCTCCTATCGAGTGGGAGGTCGCTCGCTTGCGGACTGGCATGCGCTCGAGGTGTGCCAGGCGCGTGCCGCCACTGACGCGCTCACCACTCGAACTGGGCAGGGCGAGCTGGCGCGCAAGGAGCTCCAGAGCCGGCTGCTTTACTTGGAGCGGGTCGGGCTCGGATATTTGACGCTGGATCGCCAAGCCCGGACACTTTCCGGCGGCGAAGCGCAGCGGGTCACGCTCACCGCGGCGCTCGGCACCTCGCTGTACAACGGGCTCTTCGTCCTCGACGAACCCACTGTGGGATTGCACGCCAGCGATGTCGAGCCGATGAACCAGATGTTGCGCGAGCTCGCCCAGCGCAACAACGCGGTGTTGGTGGTCGAGCACGACCCGGCGATCATCCGCGCAGCCGATCGGGTGATCGAGCTAGGCCCGGGAGCGGGCTCGAGCGGCGGGTCGATCACGGCCGATGGCAACGTGTCCGAAGTGGTGCGTCGGGGCGGCGCCACGGCTCGGGCTTTGACCGGTATTCGCGGCGAGAAGTTGCGGGAACGCCGCGGTCCCAGCGGTTGGCTCCGCGTGCGGGGCGCTCGAGAAAACAACTTGCGGAGCGTGGATGTCCGCTTACCGCTCGGCGTGGTCTGCGTCCTCTCGGGGCCGAGCGGCTCCGGCAAGAGCACGCTCGCGGTCGATATCGTGTACCGGGCTCTGGCGAGGCGGCTCGGGGATTTCGACGCCGGGAGCCCTGGCGCGCACGACTCCATCGAAGGCGCCGAAGCCGTGCGCCGGGTGCTTTTGGTGGACCAGTCGCCCCTGGGGCGCACTTCGCGCGGTAACGCGGCAACCTATACCAAGGCCTGGGACCTGGTCCGCGCTCAGTTTGCACGTCAGCCGGAAGCGGCGCTCGCGGGCCTCAAAGCTTCCCATTTTTCCTTCAACGTAGAAGGCGGCCGCTGCGACGCGTGTGCGGGAGAGGGCGCGGAAACCGTGGAGATGCAATTTCTAGCCGATGTGCGGCTGGTGTGCCCGGTGTGTAAAGGGCGGCGCTTCAAAGACGAAGTCTTGGCCATTCAGTTTCGAGGTTACACGGTATCGGACTTGCTTGAGGCAACCGTCGACCAGACGCTCGAAATCTTTCAGAGCGAGCCCGCCATTTTGCGTTCGCTCGGCCCGGTTTCCAAACTCGGACTCGGCTACTTGCGTTTGGGCCAACCGCTGTCGACGTTATCGGGCGGCGAAGCGCAGCGGCTCAAACTGGCTCGCACCCTGAGCCAAGAGCTTGACGGCACGCTGCTGATTTTGGACGAGCCCAGCGCGGGACTCCATGCGGACGAGGTCGAGATCTTGCTGGAAGTGCTGAGAGCCATCGTACGCGCGGGCGCCAGCGCTCTGGTGGTTGAGCACGACCTCGGCGTCATCAAAAATGCCGACTGGATCGTGGATCTCGGTCCGGGCGCGGGCGCGAACGGAGGAGAGCTCGTGGCGAGCGGCACACCCGAGCAAGTGGCGAGGGCGCAGACCCGAACCGGTTCTGCTCTGCGAGCGGGGGCGCCGCCGCTTGGTGAATCCAAGCAGCTACCAGCGGCGTACGCGCGCGCCGAGCTTCACGTCACTCGTGCCCGCGAGCACAACTTGCGTGACATTTCGGCGTCCATTCCGCACGGCGCGCTCTGCGTGATCACGGGACCGAGCGGCTCGGGAAAAAGCACGCTCGCGTTCGACGTGGTTTTCGCCGAGGGGCAGCGCCGCTTTCTCGAGACGCTGAGCCCCTACGCCCGCCAGTTTTTGCCCACCATGGCGCGCCCGGATGTGGACAGCGTGACCGGGGTGCCGCCGTCAATCGCGCTCGAGCAGCGAACCGCTCGTGCGGGCGGTAAATCCACGGTAGCGACGGTAACCGAGGTCGCTCACTACTTGCGGCTGATCTTCGCCAAGCTGGGCACGGTGTATTGCCCGGATCACGACCGCCCCATCCAGAAGCGCACCCTGGATCAGCTTTTTGAGCAAGTCCGTAAAGTGACCGGTGCTCATGCGCTCTTGAGCCCCGCCGTTCAGGCACGCAAGGGCACGTACCTGGACGTCTTCACAGCGGCCGCGCGTGACGGAATCACGCACGCCTGGTGCGACCAACAATTGGTTTCCACCGACGACCCGCCTCGGCTGGCCGCCAGGCGCGAGCACACCATCGATCTGGTGATGGCTTCCAACCTAAAACCGTCGAAACTCGACCGGAGCCTGTTCGAGCGCGCTCTGCGCTGGGGGCGGG
>DASXTY010000264.1:0-2633 GCA_036505155.1 Polyangiaceae bacterium
GTCGAACAGCTCAGCCGTTTGACGGCTCATGAGACTCGCTCGCTCAGTGTCGATAGGGCGCTTTTGGAGTTCAAAGAGCGGTCGCGCATCGAGCTCGCGCCGAACCAGCGCGCCGCGGTGCAAGCAGCAGCGGACAACCAAGTATTCATCGTGACCGGCGGTCCCGGGGTCGGAAAGACCACCATCGTGCGCGCCATCGTTCAAGTCTTCGAGCGGGCCCGCCTGGCGACCAGGCTGGCAGCGCCCACTGGACGAGCCGCAAAACGCATGAGCGAAGCCACCGGGCGCGATGCCTGCACGCTGCATCGCCTGCTGGAGTTCGATCCGAAGTCGTTCTCCTTTCAGCGCGGGCGCGAGCGCCCGCTGGGCGCGGGAGCCGTCATCGTGGATGAGGCTTCCATGATCGACGTTCCGCTGGCGGCGGCGCTGCTCGAAGCGCTGCCCGACAAATGCCGCCTGGTCATTGTGGGAGACGCGGATCAGCTGCCTTCGGTGGGACCCGGCGCGTTCTTGCGCAATGTCCTGGAGAGCCGCTGCATTACCGCGGTGCATCTGGACCGGATATTCCGTCAAGCAGCGCACAGCACCATTATTCAGAACGCGCACCGCATCTTGCGGGGCGAACCACCAACCGGCGACGACCGCGAGAAGTCAGACGCTGACTTTTTCATCATCCCCTGCGAGCAGGCGGAGCAGGCTGCAGAGCTGGTGCGACGCTTGGTCGTGGAGCGGATACCGAGGCGCTTTGGTTTCGACCCCCCGCAAATTCAAGTTCTCACACCGATGCATCGCGGCCGAGCCGGCACTTCCCAACTAAACGCCATGCTCCAGGAGGCGCTCAACCCCAACGGACCCTGGCTGGACTCGCAGGATCAAAAGCTTCGCGTCGGGGACAAGGTCCTGCAAACCCGCAATGACTACGAGCGCGACGTGTTCAACGGTGATCTGGGAACCATCGCTTCCCTAAACTCCGATAAAAAAAGCCTCATTGTCGACTTCAGCGGGCGTTCAGTAGAATACGATTCCCGAGATCTGGATATGCTCACGCTGGCGTACGCCACCAGCATCCACAAGAGTCAGGGCAGTGAATACCCGGCAGTGGTAGTCCCGCTCCTCACCAGTCATTACGTCATGCTTTCGCGTAATCTCCTGTATACGGCGGTAACCCGGGCCAAACAGCTCTGCGTGCTCATCACCTCGCGACGCGCGCTCGGCATTGCGCTCGGCGAAACTCGGCGCGAGCAGCGTCTGACAAGGCTCTGCGAACGGTTGCAAGAAGCGCTGGCTCGAAGCTAACTGCGGAGCGCCCGTTTCAGAATCTTTCCGGTCGACCCCTTGGGAAGGGCTTCGCGAAACTCCACCACGCGGGGCCATTTGTATGCCCCAAGCTTTCCCTTGGCATAGTCGATGAGCTCCTCGGCCGTAGCGGAAACCCCAGCTTTTAGCACCACGAAAGCCTTCACTTCCTCGCCCAACGCCGGGTCGGCCACGCCCACCACGGCGGCTTCGGCCACCGCCGGGTGCGCATACAGCACCTCTTCCACTTCGCGGGGGTAGACCTTGAAACCTCCGCGAATGATCATGTCCTTTTTGCGATCCACGATGAAGTAGTAACCGTCGGCGTCCCTCACTGCGATGTCGCCCGTGTGAAACCAGCCGCCCCGGAACGCCTCTGCACTTTCTTCCGCTCGCTTGTAGTAACCCTTCATGACGTTGTGGCCGCTGATGCAGATCTCGCCCGGTTCATCCGGCTTTTCGAGGTCATTTCCGGCTTCGTCCACCAGCTTGAATTCGACGCCCCAGATCGGCATGCCAATGGATCCGGATTTTTTTGGCCGATCCAGGGTATTGAAGCTGGCCGCCGGCGAGGTCTCGCTCAAGCCATAGCCCTCGAGGATGTTGACCCCGTACTTCGCATCGAACGTTTTCATCACCTCCACCGGCATGGGTGCACCGCCGGAAATGCAATAACGCAGCCCGGAAAGATCGTACTGGTCGGCTTCCGGAAAATGTAGGAGCGCAAAATACATGGTGGGCACGCCGGCGAAAAAAGTTACCCGGTGTTTCCGCATCAGTTCCAGGGCGCCTTTCGGATCAAATCGGGCCATCAGGACCAGAGTCCCGCCGGCGCGCAGCGTCGCATTCTGGACCACGGTCTGACCAAAACTGTGGAAGAGCGGCAGTGCCAGGAGCGCCACTTCATCCGAGGCCATCGGGACCAGGCGCGTGGCGGAGTATTCGGCGTTGTAAAACAAATTGAAGTGGGTTAGCTCCGCCCCTTTCGGCCGCCCCGTGGTGCCCGATGTATAAAGGATCACCGCCGTATCGTCGGGCGCGGTCAGAGGCAGCTCGAGAACCGGCGGCGACTCCTTTAGCATTACGTCCATGCTGGCGGTTCCGTCTGGAGACGGCCCCTGACCGGCAGAAGCGACGATCAAGTGCCGGCAGCGTGGGACACGGGCGATAGCCGCCTGCGCCTGGGGGAGGAAACCTTCCCACGCGACCAGCGCCATGGCATCCGAATCGTCAAGTTGGAACGCGATTTCATCGGCGGTGAGCAACACGTTGAGTGGCACAATCGGGGTCGCAGCGTAGTGACCGCCATAGTAAGCGATGGTGAAATGCGGCACGTT